>NZ_BAABKK010000023.1:0-40632 GCF_039543785.1 Arthrobacter gyeryongensis | reverse complement strand
CTTTAACATGAACTGCTCCCCGTAAGTCAGAACTGAATTCTCAGTCCAACTTTCGGGGAGCAGTTCACGCTCTGTGAAGAGTGCGGACCCGGCCTTCGTCGTGAAAATGTTCCCTTGAGTACGGTGCCGCTATGCCGAGCGGCGCTCCCCGCGACGTTCGCGCAGGATGTTCAGGCGGTCTTCGAGGATCTGCTCGAGCTCGGGAAGGCTGCGGCGTTCCAGCAGCATATCCCAGTGGGTGCGGACGGCCTTTTCGTTGGTGTCAACGGGGCGTTCGCCATCAACCAGGAGCGCTTCCTTGCCGGTCTTGGAAACCCAGACGGGAGGGATCTCGGCTTCGGAGGAGAAGGTAACGAAGACCTGCTCTCCGTCCGCGCAGCGGTATTCAACCCGCTGACGCGGCGCCGGCTCCACACCGGATTCGGTTTCCATGCTCTGGGCGCCAAGACGCATGCCCCGCAGGCTGCGATCGCTCATGATTACTCCCTCTGTCTGTTCGCGGAACCATGCTCCGCGCTAGCCGGGCGCCGCAAGGCGCCGCCCGGACTACTGTCTGCACACGTTGCATCACTAGATGAAACGCCTGACCAAGCGTTAATGTTCCGTTCGGATTGAACCGGCCGGACAAATACACCATAGTACGCGGATCGAAGCTGACAGGACAACGCGAAGGGGACCGGCCAGGGAATTTGGCCGGTCCCCCTGCAAACTATCCGCGGTTACGCCGACGGTTCTTGTGTGGAATCGCTGAACAGGTCGGCGACGCCTGATCCGCCGTTGGCGCCACCCAGCGCACCGCCGATGCCTTTGAGGGCTTCACCTACCTCGCTGGGGATGATCCACAGCTTGTTGGATGATCCCTCCGCAATCTTCGGCAGGATCTGAAGGTACTGGTAGGCCAGAAGCTTTTGGTCCGGGTTGCCCTTGTGGATGGCGTCGAAGACCTTCTGAATGGCCTGGGCTTCGCCATCGGCGCGGAGGATGGCCGCCTTGGCGTCACCCTCTGCCGCCAGGATTGCAGCTTGCCGTTGCCCCTCGGCCGTCAGGATCTGCGATTGCTTGGTTCCTTCGGCGGTCAGAATCGCAGCACGACGGTCACGCTCGGCCCGCATCTGCTTCTCCATTGAGTCCTGGATGGAGTGCGGCGGGTCGATCGCCTTGAGTTCGACCCGCGAAACGCGGATTCCCCAGCGTCCGGTGGCTTCGTCGAGGACCCCCCGGAGCTGGCCGTTGATCTGGTCGCGGGAGGTGAGCGCTTCTTCAAGATTCAAGCCGCCCACGACGTTGCGGAGCGTCGTGGTGGTGAGCTGTTCAACAGCCTGGATGTAGTTGGCGATCTCGTAGGTCGCGGCCCGGGGATCCGTGACCTGGAAGTAGACCACGGTGTCGATCGAGACAACCAGGTTGTCCTCGGTGATCACCGGCTGGGGCGGGAAGGAAACCACTTGTTCGCGAAGATCCAACAGCGGCAGCAGGCGGTCGACAAACGGGATCAGGATGGTGAGCCCGGGGTTGAGCGTGCGCTGGTACTTACCGAGGCGTTCTACGACGCCGGCGCGCGCTTGCGGGATGATCCTGATCGAGCGGACCAAAACGATAATCACGAATATGACGAGAACTAGCAGCACGATCGCGGCTGCAGTTCCTCCCAAGCTGTCCATACATCTCCTTCATTCCCCAGTTACGTTTTTGATGCGGTTAAGTGCGGTAACGGGCCGATCGCTCGTCGTCGAACGCAGCGGCTTGTGCCATGGCGGGACACTGCTCAGTGCGGGCTGTCTTCCGCTGTGGAGGCGACTACCGCCGTCGCGCCGTCGATCCTGGTGACCTGCACGGTCTGGCCGGCGTCGATGATTCCAGCCGCGCTGCGGGCGCTCCACACGTCGCCGCCGATCTTGACCAGTCCGGCGGTCGCGGTGACCGGCTCCATGACGAGCGCTGATTGGCCGATCAGGCGATCCACATTGGTACGTTGCTCGGCGGGCCCCTTGTGCAAATGCTTGAGTGCGATAGGGCGGACGAACGCGATCATCAGCAGGGACACGATGCAAAAGACGACGATCTGCAACCAGAGATCGGCTCCGGCAAAGTCAGCGACGAGGGCAGCCAGCGCGCCGGCCCCGAGCATGATGAAGAAGAAGCTGAGCGTCAGCATCTCCACTACGGCGAAAGCCAGAAACACCGTGAGCCAGAGGGCCCACCAGTTGCTGCCAAGCCATTCAAACATCGTTCCCCCTGTTTCCGGACCTGCGGCAGCAGCCGGCCTGATCCGGACTGCAGCGTCGGCAAGATCACAGTCGCTGTTTTTCCATCCTAGCCCGGCGCGAAGGTTCCCGTTAGGATCCGTCCTCCGGGGCTGTGAAAACGCTGAGGGTGAACTTCGCAGTGGCGTGGACGGACGTTTCCGTGGCCGTCGACGCCACGAGGGCGGGACGTTCAAGGTGGTGGCCTGCCGGTCCCATGAAGGCGACATCGGCGAGGTCCCGGCCGTCCAGCTTGAGGTCCACGTCGAGTTGAATGGTGTCCGCGAGGGCGAAGAACTCCTGCATGGACTCCGCAAGACGCTCGTCTTTACCCGGTTCAATGCCAAGCATTCCGGTCCGTTCGGCAATCTCCCCAAGGTGTCCATTGCGCGGAGTCACCACGATCACCCGGCCGCCGGGACGCAGCACCCGGGCAAATTCCGGGGGATTCCGCGGTGCGAAGACCACGATGATGGCATCTACGGCATGGTCGGCGATCGGCAGGGGACGCCAGATGTCCCACACGAGATTGATGGCGCCGGGATTCAACCGTGCTGCGCGGCGGAGGGCGAACTTCGAGATGTCGATGCCGATTGCCGCTGTAGGAGTGCGGTCCAGCACTGTGCGCAGGTAGTGGCCGGTGCCGGTCCCTGAATCCAGGATGAGGGATCCCGCCGCCGACAGTACCGGTGACACCAGCTCCGCGATCGCCTCAGCGAGCGCAGCGTAATGGCCCGCGCCCAGGAAGTCGTTGCGGGCTGCGACCATCTCTGCCGTGTCGGCCTCGAAGACCGTGCCCTTGCCGCTGAGCAGGTTGAAGTAGCCCTGTTTGGCGGCGTCGAAACTGTGGCCGGCGACGCAACGCAACGAAAACGGCGCTGGCCCGCTCAGGCCGAACGGACCCTGGCATACCGGGCAGCGCAGGGCAGGGACGGCGTCGGAAAGCATACGGACAATCCTACGGCGGCCGGAGTGGCACATATCGTCATGCCATGACGGCCGCTAGGCTCACCAGCGTGAAAGCCGAACAACTCCCGCTGCTGAATTCCGTCTCCGCCCCCGCCGCCCATCCCGACGGCACCCGCGCCGTCGTGTCGGTGACGCGGCCCGACTTCGACGCCGATGCGTACGTCGGGCAACTTTGGAGTGTTCCCTTTGACCCCGCGATACCGCCCCGTCGGATCACCCGTGGCTTCCGGGACACCGCACCCGCGTTTTCGCCCGACGGCCGCGCGTTGGCATTCCTCCGGGCGACGCCGGACGGCAAGCCGCAACTGCATGTGGTCGAGGCCGACGGCGGGGAGCCGCAAGCGATCACGGAACAGAAGTTGGGAGTCTCGGAGTTTTCCTGGGCGCCCGATGCGCGCAGGATTGTGTTTTCCTCACGGGTTCCCGAAGAAGGCCGTTACGGAACGGTTGACGGGGTCGGGGCAGGCAGCGAAGACGCACGGTTGATCACCGACAACCAATACAGGCTCAATGGACTGGGCTACACCGCGGACAAACCCGCCCAACTCTTCGTCGTCGACGTCCCCGAGCTCGGAGCGGAACCTGCTGTGGTTCCTGTGGGGAGGGCCGCCAAAGCCCGCGGGGCGGAGGCGGCGGCACAGTTGCCGCCTGCGGTGCAGTTGACGTTCGGCGAAGCCGACCACACTTCGCCGTCCTTCAGCCGCAACGGCGAGAGCGTCTACTTTGTCGCCTCGCTCCATGAAGGGCACGACGCCGATATCGCCTCGGGTATCTATAGCGTCCCCGCCGCGGGCGGCGAGGCGACAGCGCTGCGTCCAGGCGCTGCGCCGCAGTCCGTCCAGGAAGCCTGCGAATCCGCGAACGGTGAATGGCTGTTCTTTACGGCACAGGACCTCGGCGACGACGGCCTGGACTTCGTCGCGAGGAATACTGCCCTGTACGTCATGCCGGTCCGGGGCGGCAAGGCAACGATGCTGAGCGACGTCGAAAACCAGGACATCGGCGGCCGCCTCGAAGCTTTTGGAATCGATGGGGTGCTCGCACTCAACACGAGCCGTGGAAGCGTGCAGCTGATCCAATGGACGGCCGACGGCGAGAGCGAGGTCCTCGTCAAGGAGCCCCTGGTAGTGATTGGCGCTTCCGCGGTGGGCGAGCTGGTGTCTGTCTCTTACGGTGACGCCTTCAGAAATGGTGAGCTCGGCGTTCTGGAGAAGGGTGGACTCCGGGTCCTCACCGATTTCACCAAGGCGCTCCGGGACGAAACAACCGTCTTTGAACCGCATGAGTTCACTGCCACCGGCCGTGATGGCTATCCGGTCCATGGCTGGGCGGTCCTGCCGGAGGGGCCCGGCCCCCACCCCGTGCTGCTCACGATCCACGGCGGCCCTTTCGCCCAGTACACGGGGGCCTTCTTTGACGAAGCCCAGGTGTACGCCGAGGCGGGATACGCCGTGCTGATGTGCAACCCGCGTGGTTCCGCCGGGTACGGTCAGGCGCACGGCGGCGCCATCAAGGAAAAGATGGGCACTGTGGACATGTCGGATGTGCTCACCTTTCTGGAGGGGGCACTGGAAGCCTTCCCGGCGATGGACAGGGAATCGATCGGCATCATGGGCGGGTCCTACGGCGGGTATCTGACTGCCTGGGTTATCGGCCACGAACACCGCTTCAAGGCAGCAATTGTGGAGCGCGGATTCCTTGACCCTGTGAGCTTTACGGGTTCCTCGGATATCGGATGGTTCTTCGGCGGTCAATACACGGGCGGCTCGCCCGAGCAGATGGCGGCCCAAAGCCCCATGGCCGTGGTGACTGCAGTCCGCACGCCCACCCTGGTGATCCACAGCGAAAACGATCTCCGATGCCCGGTTGAACAGGGCCAGCGCTACTTTGCCGCGCTCAAGGCGCAGGGCGTGGAGACGGCGTTGCTCCTCTTCCCCGGTGAAGACCACGAACTATCGCGGTCGGGCACGCCACACCACAGGCGACAGCGCTTCGGGCAGATCCTCGCATGGTGGGCAAAGCACCTGCCTTCCGCAGTGAACCCGCCGCGCGAAGACGGTTCAGCTACCGCCTGAGGAAGCCCAACCCGCGGCTTGCCTCCTCGATTCCGGGGTACGCCCAATGGGCCGAATATTCTGCATCGTTTGCCAACGACCGGAGCTCGGCGCGGTCCAAATAGAGTCCGCCGTGCAGGTGGTCGGTCTCGTGCTGGACTATCCGGGCCTGCCATCCGGAGAATGCGGCCGAGGCCGCACTGCCGTCCGGACGCTGGTAGTGCAGGCGAACGTCGCGGTGCCTTGTGACCACGGCCTGGAATCCGCGCATCGACAGGCAGCCCTCATAGAACGACGCCGTGGATGTCCCCTCGGGCTCGTAGCGGGGATTCAGTATCGCGAAGAAGCCCAGAGGCGTCCTTTGCCGTAGCTCCGAGGCAACAGGATCAACATCGAAATGGTCTTCGAGCACAGCCAACTGCAAGGGGATGCCGAGCTGCGGCGCTGCGAGCCCCACACCGGGAGCGGCATGCATGACATCCCGCATCCGCTCGATCAGCTGCGCCAATTCGGTGTCCCCAAGCTGGCCGTCATAGGGAGCGGCCCGCTGGCGCAGCACGGGATGGCCGACCTGCACGATGGGCGGGAGCCCATCGAGACCGAGTAAGTCCAGAACTGCGCTGCGGATTTCCGAGGCAGTAAACGTCGTGTCCGGGCCGGAAGTCAGGGGGCGGGTCTCAAAGTCCATGGATTGAGCTTAGTGTCAGTGCATCGTGAATCTCCGGGCAACAAGCTCCGAGAACATCGGCAAGGTGATTGCCCGGCCGATCAACGCGTTCCTTGCGCTGAGGACCTTAGGCGGCAAGGGTCGGCCCAGCGCCATGTTCAGGCTGGCCTGCCAGATGGCTTTCTTCGCCGCGCGCTGCCGGTCGCGCTCGAAGCCCGCGAGTTCTTTGCCGGCAGGGCCTCCCACCGATGTTCGCAACGCTTCGCCGACAATCGGCGCGAGGGCGACGGCGTCCAACCAGCCCAGGTTCATGCCTTGACCACCGATCGGGCTGATCTCGTGGGCGGCGTCTCCAATCAGGGCGACCCGTCCATGGACCATCCGGGAGACCAGCCTCGAGGTGACGCCGAAGGCACTGATCATCGTATTGCTTGCGGAGTCCACCGCGCTGCCGGTCCGCTTTTTGATGAGGGCGGCGAGCGCGTGGGGAGTGGGTTCCTGGCACGGGGCACCAAGCCGGACAACCCAACGGCGGATGCCTCCCGGCAAGGGAAAGGACTCCACGATTCCGCCCGGTTCAAGGAAAAGGACCGCGTTGTTGCCGTACACCGATTCATCCCGGAAATCACCCATGACGTAGTAGTCGGGATAGGTGCGCAAGCGAGGCTCCAGTCCCAGTCCTGCGCGCACTGCTGAATGGACGCCGTCGGCAGCCACGACGAAGCGGCCCAGAAACTCCATCGGAGCCCCCTCTTGCTGTCCCCGCAGACGCAAGCGCCCGCCGTCGTCGACAACTTCCTCGACCTGCACGCCGCGGTGGAGCGCGTTCGGATCGAGGTCGATCACCCTGGACTCAAGGGCGTTTGTGGTGAGATATTGCGGAACGGAGAGGATGAAGGGGTACTCGGACGAGGGGCGGGCAAAGTCCATGTCGGCAACTTTCCTGCCGCCGCTGTACGCGGCGCCGTGGGTGATCCGGACACCTGAAGAGACCAGCGGATGCGCGGCGCCTACTGCGTCCAAAGCTGCGAGGGCGGGAGGATGGATTCCGATGGCACGGGTCTGGCGGCTCGACGTCGCGCGCCGTTCCAGAACTGCGACGCGGTGTCCGTCTTGCAGCAGCAGGGCTGCCATGAATAGCCCGACAGGTCCGGCTCCAACCACCACGACGTCAAACATCGGGGACCTCTCCGGGCCGGTAGACCAGCAGGTTGTGCCATAAGCCGCTCGGTTCTACCGTCCACGCCGGGGGAGTGGCGGTACGGAGTTCCGCTGCGGTGTAGCTCCGTCTGATGGATGTGAGGCCGTCACCGTGGATATAGGATCCAATGCCAAGTGGCCAGGATGCGGCCCAGAAAAGTGCGTACGCCACGCGGCTGCGCTTGAGGTCGTTGTGCAGGGCGATCCGGCCGCAAAGCTGTTCGGAGTCGTGGAGGAACGAGGCGAGTTCCGAGGTAGTCAAGTGGTGCAGGACATGGTTGGAAATAACGACGTCGAACGTGCGCCCCTCTGACACGAGCTCTGAGCTGAGGGCCTTTCTGTAGTTGACGCCTTCCACGGGCGGGGCAGAGTTCGCGAACAGGAAGGCGCGTTCGTCCGGGTCGATTCCGGTAACTTCCAGGCGGTAGCCGTCTGCCGCGGCCCTGCGCGCGAGGCCGCGGGCGACGTCTCCACCGCCGCAGCCGATGTCAAGGACCGTGGTGGGGGCCGCCGTCGTGAGCAATGGCTTGATCCGTGAGCTGTAGGTGTCCCGCCAGCCGGACACCACAGCGTTGACGATCGGAAACCGCGCGTAACTCCGGTTGAGCCTGTCAAGCTCGCAATCGGGCCGGTCCATGTCTTCAATTGCGGTCACGTCCCGTGCACCGAGAAAGCCGCCTGGGCGGCGGAGGGCAGGCATCACAGAGCCGGTATCACAGAGCCGGGGAGACCCGGGTGAATAGTCCAGTCTCCACCGTGAGGCCGGGCCCGAATGCCATGGAACAGATGCGTTCCTCCCGCTCTGCCGGAGTTTGTCCGAGGATGTGCTTCAAGACGAAGAGAACGGTGGCACTGCTCATGTTGCCGTAGTCGCGGAGGACTTCGCGCGCGGGAAGCATTTGCTCTTCGGTGAGTTCAAGTTTCGACTCGACTTTGTCGAGGATGCTGCGGCCGCCGGGATGGATGGCCCAATGCGTAATGTCCCGGTAGGGGAGTCCCGCCAGGGACGGGTCCCGGGCAAGCAGCGGCTCGAGCGCGCCGGTGATGTGTTCCTCGATGATGTGCGGCACGTACGTGCCGAGGACCATTTCGAAGCCTTCGTCGCCAATGTTCCAGGCCATCGCTTCTTCGCCGACCGGCGTCAGGACAGTTTCGAAGTGATCCAGCCTGATCACCGGGTCCGGCCCCTCAGGTTCACGGGACGTCACGACGGCGGCCGCCGCGCCGTCCGCAAAGATCGCCGATCCCATGATGGTGTCCGGATCATTCGAGGTCCGGACATGGAGTGAGCAAAGCTCTACGCAGATAACCAGGACCACCGCAGAGGGATCGGCCTGGCAAAACTGCCGGGCCGCACGGAGTGCGGGGAACGCGGCATAGCACCCCATGAAGCCAAGGTGATAGCGCTGCACGGCGGGGCTGAGTCCGAGGGCCCGGACTACTTTGTAGTCGGGGCCGGGATTGAAAAATCCAGTGCAGGAAACAGTAATGACGTGGGTTATGTCAAGTAAATCGATATCGGGACATTTCCCGACGGCGGCTTTGGCGGCCTCAATGAACAATTTGGTAGCTTCGACGGCAAATATTTCGTTGCGGACTTTGGTGCTGGGGCTAAGTACACGGCCGGTGGCGGGGTCGAAGAACGAGGGATTCTCGGAGTGGTTGTCCAGGGACAATTCGGCGACGGCGGTGAATCGGGTATCGATCGCTGCTGAGTCAAAGCATGTTCGCACGAGCCTGGATCCGAGCCGTGTCAGCCCGGGTTGGGATGCAAAAACGTCGCGCGCCTGTGGTTGCACAAGCACTGTGGGCGGTACGGCAGTTTCCAGAGACCTCACGTAGACCGGCATGCTTCATTGTTGGCGACGAAGATGCCGTTGACAATGGCAGAGTGTGGAAATGTGGACGTTTTGAGGAGTCCCGGCTGTTTCCCGGGGGTCCGCGGACTCAATCGCATTCAGGGCTTCCAAAGCTTCTGCGACACAAATTGAAGCGACGGGCCACTAGTTCTAATAGCAGCCCATTTGTCCGTTTTGCCGAGTTCGCCGAGCGGCTGGACGGCAACTGGGCAGTCCTTAGTGCATTTGGGGAGGTGCGCAGGTATGCAGGGGGATCTGGATGTCGGGGGTGCGCTTGTCAAAGTGAAGCGGTTGCGCCTGCGTTTGGCTGAGCTGGACCGCCAAGTGGGCGTGGTCGACCGGTTGCTCGACCAGGTCGTGAAGCTTGCTTTGGAGCTGTACCAAGCGAGGGCGTGGAAGGCCTTTGGCCTGAATACGTGGGCTGAGTTGGTGGAGGCTGAGCGGCTGGTCCTTCCGAACCTGGGAGGCAGCGCCCGGGTGAGTGTCGCCATGGAGTTGGCCGCCGGAAATTTGTCGCTTCGTGCCATCGCCCCGGTCCTGGGCGTATCCCACGAGACCGTGAAGACCCTCCTCGCAAAGGGCGTTGCGGAGGGTGGAACGCTGCCATCCGTGAGATTGTCACTGGACGGCAAAATGCGCCGCATTGCACCCGCAGTACCAAAGAATGTGATCGCGGGCGAACTGGTTCACTCGGATTCCAACTCTGATTCCAACTCTGATTCCAACCGGGGAATCTTCGATGTGGAGGGGTTTTTGGCTGACGTCGGCGCCTTGGGCGTGGATCACGGTCCTTCCGACGCGGCTGTGCTGGCGGAACTCCAGCTGCGGGAGTTGATGGATTCCATCCGGAGTATGGGAACCTCCGAGCTTGTCATCCAGCGGTTGCCCGAGGCACATCCCGCACGACGACGCCGGCTGGCCGCCCAGTTCCACGCGGCGGCGGAACTGATGAGCGATGTTGCGAGGCAGTGGGGTGTCGCCGCGTGAGTCCCGGAACCGATGGGCGGTTGTCGACGTCGGCCGAACGCGACGCCCTCCTGCGGGACCTCGTAGCAAGATGGCAGCGGGAAGGCCGGAACGGTCCATCGGCCCGGCTGCTGTTCGGTTCGTTTCTTCCGGCGCTATTGTCCCGTTTCCAGCACGAGTTCTCCTCGATTGCCCCCGAAGATGCACTGTTCTATGCCACGGAAGTTCTTTGCGACCGGGGGATTCCCGTGGACGTCCCGTCTTGCGCGTGGCTGCTGACGGTTGTCCGCAACGGGCTGCGAACCTGGACGGTCAGCCAACGCCACTGGCTCTCAGAGCGAGATGTGCGGGATGGCGTGTGGGCAGACGTGAAGAAGAACCACGCCCTGGGGGAGGGGGCGCCGCTGGTGTCGGTGTACGGCCATGAGTGCGAATGGCCTCAGCTTCCGTTGGCCATTTCGCCAATGCCCGCCGGTTCATCGCCTCTCTGGGATGAACTAAAGACGTTGTTGATCAGGGCTGGCTGGGATCGCGACGTCGCAGAGCAGGGTCTGCAGGTGATCGAACATCGAGCATCCAGGCATATGGAGGAGACCTGCTTCAGATCAGAGCCGGAAACCGCGCTCTCCCGTTTGGAAACGAACAGGGCGTTGAGCTGCGTGCCCAAGGGGCACAAGAGGGCGCTCGTGGACTTCGTGTGCAGCGAACGCGGATATCTCTGGGGCCGTCTCCAAGGAATTTCCCCTGCCAACGCTCTTTCCCTGCCCGGGGTCCAGGAGGCGTTGGCTTCGCTGGTATGGAGCAAGGCGAGACCCAAGAACGCCCGAACCGGGAGCTACGCGTCACTTGGAATGCATTCGCGAGAGGACATCCCTGCCTGACGGAGCCAAACCCGCTCTGGTCCGGCGTGCGGAGTCATGGCCAGGGGATTGCGGTGGCCACGGTGTTGTTGGCGAACTGGGCATGCCCGGCAATCGTCACGAAGGGACTGGCAAGATCACAGGTGACGACCCGAAGTAGGTGTGGGCCCTCGGTGGCAAAGGTGTCTGCCGGCAGGGACGTTTTGCCCAATGATTCCAAACCGATGATCTTGTATCTGCAGGTAGCGCCGGCGTTGTCGGATACGTAGAGGGGCATGCCCTTGGTTACCAGGACGAGGGAAGCCATCGGCGCGAGCGACCCATCCGGGAAGTTCACGTGCCCGGCCAGCAGGGTCGATCCCTTCGCGGCACACACAGCCGCCGACCCTCTGTAGCGGGCAGCTTTGGAGGCATCCGGGACCACCAGGTAGCCGGAACCGTCACGGCCTTGGTCCACGAGCCCTACTTTGAGGTCCACGCCCGGGATGGAAAGCGTGTTAGGTGGAAGGTTGCGGATCGCGGCCGGGCCGGTGAACGTGTCCGGTCCTGCGGCTGTAAACGGCGCCAGCACAGGTGCCTGCGGAGCCGCTGGGGGAGCGGGTGGTGAGGTGAAGGCCAAGACGCTTGCGGTGGCTCCGGCCACGCTACAGGTGACGACCGTGGTCAGTGCAACGTTATTCCACCGGGCGCGGGGATAGCTGCGGGTTTTGATCATTTGTATTTTCCTTGGGTGTGGGGCGGGGCACCCGGTCATCAGCATGGGTGGCTGGATCCGGGTGCCCCGCGTCAATCTGACAGCTGGGTGCTTCTAGTCAGCATGTTCGTCCGCTGGGACGTTGTCCGTTTCAACTCCGCGGTTGTCGAAGCGTTTGCGGTACAACAGCCCTGCTCCTCCGAGGAGAGCCAGTGCGAAGGCGGTGCCGCCCGCGATCAGCAGCGGCATGTTTGGCCCGGCTTCCCGTGCGGTGCCGGTGGTGGGCGCGAATCCGGTGTTGACCATCAGGGCCGGCTTGTGGGGCGTTACGGTGACGGCTTCGGGGAAGGCGATGACAGTTTCGTTCTTCTCGCCGCAGTTGCCCTTATGCAACTGCGCGGTGAAGGGTGCCTTGCCCTCGCCCTTATCGATCGTCAGCTTAAGTTCCTCGACGTATCCGTAGGTGCCCTTGTGGGCGATGGTGTGGCTCGGGTAGGTGATTTCACCCGCACCGGTGACGTCCTTGTCCGGGGAGGACCAGGACGGGTTGGCGCAGACGGCCTGGGCGGAGCCGTCGGTCGAGTCGTCAAACTTGTACTGGTTCACTTTGGTGGTGACTTTGATGCCCGTACCGGAAGGGATGGTGCCCGAGACTATTCCGATGTCGTGGGCCACGAGCGGCACGGTGCCGTTCTCGGAGGCTTTGGTGATGATCGAAGGTTTCTTGACCGGGACGGTTTCGTTGGGCAGCAGTTCCTTGCCGTCCCACGCCTTGGTGGACTCGGTACCGTCGACCTTCTCGGAGAAGTACAGATTGGCATTCAGGCCTTTGGACCATTTCTCGGCGACGATTTTCTCCCATGGAACCTCGACGGCCGCGGTCTTGAATTCGCCGTTCCCGGCGACCTTCGTGGTGACGGTACCGATGACGTCGGCATCAGCAGGAACGGTGTCGGTCCCGCCGGCAACCGGGGCGGCGGAGGTCAGAACCAGATCCGTGGTCACGGAGAGTTCCTTGCCGGGCTCGTTGCCGGTCACGGTGATGATGTCGAAGATCTTGCCGTTTTCAATGGCCGATGCCTTGGTCACCACCGCCGGCTGGTACTTCTGGATGGTCTCCTCATGAGGATCATTGAAGCCAGCGGTCCAGTCAGCACGGAAGTACTGCTGTAGCTCGGCGGGCTGGGCCCCCTTTGAGAAGCGGGCCACAGGGTAGTAATAGCCGGCCCTGTCCGCGTTTTTGTCAGCGGTCACCTTCACGTCACCCGGTCCCGTTGCGGTGCCGGTTCCGGAGGCAACCTTCACGACTGCAGCCGGAATCTGGGCGGTCGGGGCGAGTCTGACCGGGCTGTAATACCAGTCGATGTCGAAGCGGGCCGGCACGTTGCCGCCGTTCACGAAAGCCCAGTCATTGGTGTTTCCCGTGGACGTGTTCACGTGCAGGACGTCCACCAGGGGCTGGCCGCCCTCCACAAACCGGGCCGCGGTCGAGGCCGCTTCGGGTTGGAAATCGAAGATCACCTTGGCGTCGGCTGACGTTCCCGCGACGGGTTGAGCCCCGCCGGCAACGAGAAGGTTCTGGAAGCCGGGCACCGAATACGTGGTAGCCGACGACCCGGGTGCGTCGATCGTCAGCGTCACGGACACCGTTCCGTTTCCGGTAGCCGCGAAGCCGAGCGGATCTCCGGTATGGAGGTTGACTGCCTGGGAGTTCGTTCCTGCCCACACGGCGGGGCCGTTCAGGATGGCGCGGGCCGAGAACCCGCCCAGCTTGTTCCCGGCCGCGGAAACCAGTTCCGTCGAGGTGACCGTGCCGCCGCGACCGTTCGCGTCCATCGAGAGCTTAGGTTGCGTGGAATACGGACCCGAATTGGCTTGGGCGTCGGCGAGCATCGCCGCCGCCTGGGCGCGGACACCGGGCAGTTGCGGATCTGATGAGTCCCGGAGGTTAGGGTAGGGAGCCCCGTTGCCGTTCCACGGCACGTTGAACCTCGGATCTGCGAGCTCGTGCGCCAAGTACGCCAAGGCGGCGTGGTTAGCAGGGTCACCCTGGTACTTCTGGATCGCGTAATTAAGCTGCGGGTTTCCCAGGGAACCCACCGCCCCGGATCCGGCGGGCCCGGCCGGGATCCCGACGTCGAAACAGAAAGCCGTGGGATCCCCGGCGGCACCGTTCAGGTTCAGGGATCCCAGCCACATCGACCAATCTCCAAACGCCCGGGGCGGCGGAGCCTGGACGGTGATGCCCGATCGGTGCATGCCCGGCAGGTCAGTTGCGGCGTGCGCCGCAGGCGCCGCCAGGATGCCACCGGTCCCGATAGCGGAGAGGGCCAGGGCGCCGGCGGCTGCCAAGGCACCGGTCTTGACGAACGCCGACCAGCCCTTTGCCTGTCCCGGCGGGTTGCCCGCGTCTCGTTCGAATCTTCCTTGAGTCACTTATGTCCCTTTCTCTTCAACCGCGCCCATACACGCGATGACCACGCTTCGGGTGGTCCTGTTTGTAGAGAGCCGGACAAATCGCAATCCGAGAGAAGGGTGTAGTTCTCGACTGTCAGTTTTTGAGGGAGACATTTTTCAGAGCCTTCAACTGTCAGAAGTTTGACAGTTGAATCGCTGGCTTTGCGCGGACCTCTTTCATATTTCCAAGGACATCGGGCTGGTGTTTCCGGTAGTCGGCATGGCGGTCAGGGTTCTTGACCCGGTGGGGCAGGATGATGGAATTCTTCTGCATCGAGGGCACTTTGAAGCCCGAGACCGCAAGAATCCCGGCGTGGCGGTCGATTCTTGCGCTTGTTGTCACCGGCCGTGTCTTGGACTGCGGCTACGTTCTGGCCGCAGTGACGAGTCGTTGTCCGGCCAGTGTTGCAGCGTCGTCAGGTTCTTGCTTGTGCACGAAGGTGTTGGCGTAGGCCGGGGATGGCGAAGTCGACCTTCCCGTGGCCACTTGATTCGATAAGACCCGCGGCTAAGAGCCTCGCTCGGTAGTTCGCGACAAGGTTGGTCCTTGCTCCAAGGCGGTGCCCAATGTCTGCCGCAGTGGAGGGTCCATTGTCTTCGGCCATAGCGAGCAGGAAGTCCACGTCCTTCGGGGAGGCCGTGGCCAAAGCTGCCTCAATCACGGTCCGGGCATGACGGCGCTGTGCCGCGTCAATCGCATGCCCGACTTCGATTTCGGTGAGTGTGCCGCCATTGTTCTCGGCTTCACGCCATAGGAAGTATCCGACGAGTTGGATCAGGAAGGGGTAGCCTCCCGTGGCCTCGGCCGCCCGGCGGACCGAGTCGGGTGACAGTCCGATCTCCGCTCTGGCGAAGGTCGCGGCGTAGGAATTCTCAACTTCCATGACCGCTGCGGCATGGAGGTCGATTTTGTCCGCCCGGCGGAGGAAGGTCGCCACGCCTTCGTTGAGGAGATCAGAGACCGCGGCCGGCAGGCCGGCGAAGACCAGACCAATGGGGAGCCGGTCCTGGATGAAATGCTGCACGCTGGCGGCTAGCTGCGCCAATTCATTGCGGTCCGCCGCATGGATCTCGTCAACGGTGATGATTAGACCTGACTTGCGCTCATCCAGAAGTCGCAAAAGACCTTCTCCGAGGGTCCGCCAGGCGACCTGCCGTTCGGGCGGAAGCTGGGTGGTAATGCTGAATCCAGCAGCGGCAATGGCGGTAATTCGGCGGGTCTGCGGGCCCGTGCCAAGCTCCTCAGCAAGTTGCCGCATGGATTCCCCGATGCGCCCCATAAAGCCTTCGGTCGCTGTCTCGGAAATGACTGCCCAGCCCTGTTCGCGGGCAAGATCATGGGCTGCGCCGATCATGACGGTCTTGCCGATGCCGCGTGCTCCCGTGAAAATAGTCAACAGTCCCGGGGCCCCGGAACCCAGACGCAGTCCGTACTCAAATTCGTCCAGCACGCCATTGCGCCCGAGTATTTCCGGGGGAGTAGCACCGGCCGAAGGGCGGAAAGGGTTGTCCATCGGCGCTCCCGTGAGTCGTTGTGTATCTTGTGAGTTTGCCCGCTGCCAGCTTACACCTGGCGATGTGAGTATCTATGAGTTTTGTGAGTTTGATGGCTAAGGTGCGAAGGCTTTTCCCAATGTCCGGTGACCAGCTGACGCCATCACCTCACGGCCATGGTGACGCGTCACCTCGGCCGTCCGTTCCATGCTGGCATTTTCGTTCAGAGAGTGACGGATGGCCTGTTTCGCAAGAACTGCGTCGAAGACACTGACGCAGCTTTCACGCGCATGGGGACGGCCGGCTGCATGTTGACTGGCATCGACGATCCCGGCTATGCCAGCTCCCGGCGGTGCGCCTTTGGGAACGCCCGAGTCTTCGGTTATCGGGAATGTCGCACCCAATGCAACTCCCAAGGAACCGGAGTTCCGAGCCTTGACCTAGCGGGGGGCTGCAGACGTCGGAGCGGTGTTCGATGCGGCGGACGGAGGACGCGCGCTTCGATATCCAGGGTGAACAGCACGCGGTAGTCGCCGCGCCCTGCGGTGTGGAGTTCTTTCATGAGAGGCTTGCTCAGCCGGGGTCCGCTCGCGATCTGCTTGAACGCGCTCGTTCGTCTCGTCAGCTGCCCGCACCGCTGGCCGACCAAGGTCACATGGATTCCTGCTTCGGCCACTCTCTTCGGCGCGCGAAGGATGACGGACGCTTCTTCGGGCTGAGCTGGGGGGAGACCGCCCAACGCATCTTTCCTCGACGAGTATCGGCTAACGCGGCTTGTAGACGTCGGACCGGTGTTCGATGCGGTGGACGTACAGGATGTGCTCTTCGGTGTCGAGGGTGAACAGTACCCTGTAGTCGCCGCGCCGTGCGGTGCGGAGTCCGAGGAGTTCGTTCGTGAGGGGTTTGCTGAGCCGGTGGGGATTGTCGGCAAGTGCGCCGGTGACGAATTCGATGATCGCGGTTGCTGCTTTCTCCGGCAGTCGCCGGAAACCCTTCAGTGCCGGGCTCGTGACCTCAACGTTCCATCGGGCGGAACCAGTGGATTCTGCGTCGGTCACCGCGGCGGCAGCCCGAATTCACGGCGAAGGTCTGCGCCGCTGGTCGTGTTGCCCTCGACGATGTCGCGCCGGGCCTGATCCAGGTCTTCGCGGATGCCCGGCTGTGAGAGCCAATGAATGGTCTCCTGCAGGGATTCCAGGTCATCGGCGGACATCAGCACCGCTGACGGGTGCCCATGCCGGGTGATCTGGATGATCTCGTGCGTCGTGTCTGCTTCCTCCACGAGGGCGGACAGCTTGTCCTTGGCTTCGCTGAGCGGTACGGTTCTCATGCTGGGAATTATAGCCTGATATCAGGCCATCAACTAGCCTGACTTTTAGCCACCCTAACTGGCATGCGCGGGTATTCATGGGCCGGGAGTAAAGGCCTGTCGTCACGCGCTAGCGACAAGCGCAAGACGGGAGTTGTCCGTTCTCATCCAATCTGTCAGTGCTGACCTGGGAACTGACAGGTTGGATGAGACAATTCCAGCGAATTTTGACTCACTGAAGCTGTCAGTTCCGTATGGGCCGGCCACGAGAAGAGAGTCGATCGCGGAGCCCTCCAACAGTTATCGCCATCGCTGCAGGCCGTTGCCCGCGCGGCTGCAAATGTCTCCTGGATCCCGCAAATCGCGCCGACAAGTTGAGTGAGAATCTCGCAAAATCCGTAGGCTCACACGTTGAATGCGAAAACTGACATCCGGAATGAGAACGCCGATAATCTACATTATGTAAAGTTGAAGTGATCCAATTGCAGAATCTGCAGATTAGGACCCGCTGATACGCACTCCCCGG
Source organism: Arthrobacter gyeryongensis (assembly GCF_039543785.1). NCBI lineage: Bacteria > Bacillati > Actinomycetota > Actinomycetes > Micrococcales > Micrococcaceae > Arthrobacter > Arthrobacter gyeryongensis. Next base: position 23,334 of record NZ_BAABKK010000023.1, on the reverse strand, counting down.
TTTCGGCTGCCTGGAGGTCGAAGTCCGCGCCGTTACAGGGATTCGTGGCCGCCCGGCGGCGCGCTGGGCAACAGCCCGGGCATGTAAAGGTCAACAGGTTCGGAGTACCGTGCAGCCAGATAATTCCGCTGATTTCCAAGGTTTCCTTGACACGGATTCGCATTTTATGCATTCTGAGAGCATTATTTGCAGACGCATCGGAGGCATGGTGGACCCCTTGGAGGGCCGGCTGATCAGGCTTCCGCTGCGTCAGGGAGCCTTTTCCGCGGACGCGGTGTTCGAGGACATGCTCACTGGCTGGAAACAGCAGCAGCTGGCACGGAACTTCACGGCCGGCACGATCCGTGGGCGTGAGAGCCTGGTCCGACGGTTCGTGGATCACACCGGGCATTTTCCGTGGGACTGGACCGTCGGTGACGCCGATGAGTTCTTCGCCCATGAGCGCTCGATCCTGAATCTGGCGTTCGCCACCATCCGGGCCTACCAGACCCATCTGAAGGTGTTCTGCGACTTCCTGACCGATCCGGTCTATGAGTGGGACCGGGTCTGCGTTCAGGGGTTCGGCCGCTCCCCCGCCCAGATCATCACCGAATTCAACCGGGCCCGGCACGCCCAGAACAACGAACAGGCACCCACCAAACGGCCGTTCGCCCGGGCCGAGCTTCAGGGCTTCTTCGACCTGGCCGACCTCGAGGTCGAACGGGTCCTGGCCTCCGGGCGTAAGGGCGCGGTCGCCGCCTACCGGGACGCCACAGTGTTCAAAACCGCCTACGCGTGGGGTCTGCGGGCCAACGAGGTCACGCACCTGCAGACCGTGGACTTTTCCCGGAACCGCCGGGCCCCGCAGTTCGGCGAGTTCGGTGTCCTGCAGGTCCGATACGGCAAGGCACAGCGGGGCTCACCGCCCAAGAGACGCTCCGTGCTGACGGTCTTTGACTGGTCTCCCGATGTCTTGGACACCTGGATCCGGAGCGGACTGCCCTGGCTGGCCCCGGCGGTATCGGAAATCTTCCCCACTGCCAACGGACTGCCGGTTCCCAAGTCCAACCTGCACCGCCGCTTCCGCGACTATATCGATGAACTCGGCTACGCGCCGGGCCTGGACATTCATTCGCTGCGCCGGTCCTACGTCACGCATCTCTTCGAGCACTTCGGCTTCGACCACACGTTCGTCCAGCGGCAGGTCGGCCACGAACACGCCTCGACCACCTCCCTCTACACATCAGTCTCCAGCGACTACCAAACCAGCGAGCTCAACCGCGTGCTCGAGGACATGATCGAGAAGGCCGTCAGGCCGAAGGAGGAAAGAGAATGAAACGGGACATCGAATACCGGTGGCGGGCCCGGGAACTCATGGCACGGAACGGCATGCGCAACACCCGCGAACTCGTCGAACCCCTACGGGAACGCGGCATCACCCTCTCAGAATCACAGATCTACCGCATGGTCAGCCAGAACCCCGAACGGATCTCCTTCCAGCTCCTGGCTGCCCTCTGCGACATCTTCGGCGTCGAAGCGAACGAACTCTTCACCTTCACCGCCGCCGACGCCAGGTCCAAACGCCAGAAGCAGGCCGCCGCCTCCGGGGAGAACGTCGTCCGGTTCGCTGACGCCTACAAACCCGTCAGGGCCAGGATCCTTGACGACGACTAACCCCGGCACCCGGGGCCGACCCCGGTCCCAGGGCGACCACCGGTGCGACCGATGCGGACGCATGGCCGCGAAAATCCGCGTGACCTGGCCCGACGGAGCCATCTGCGGGATCTGCTTCACCACCGCCCTGCGCACCCGTGGATCCTGCCCCGACTGCGGTGAAGAAAGGCTGCTCCCCGGCAGGACCACCGACGGCACCGACATCTGCCGGGACTGCGCGGGCATCACCACCAACATGACCTGCGACGATTGCGGCAGCGAAACCGAACGATTCCGCGCCGGCCACTGCATCCGCTGCGTCCTCCGGACCGACCTGGAGGGACTGCTCCACCCCCACACTCCCCCGGACCTGAGCCTCAAACGCCTCATCGGAGTGCTCGCCGGCGCGGGCAGGCCCGAGAGCGTCTACACCTGGATGCGCGGGGCCAACACCAAGGAACTCCTCACCGGGCTCGGCACCCGCACCATCGCGCTCACACATGAGTCCTTTGACGCTCTTCCTGCGTCCCGGTCAGTGGAATACCTCCGGGAAATGCTCATCCATCACGGCATGCTCCCGGACCGGGACCGCCAACTCGCCGCCTTCGAACAATGGCTGGCGGTCCGCATCCATGACCTCGCCGAAACACCTCACATCCAGGCGCCCATCGAACGGTTCGCCCGCTGGCACCACCTCAAACGCCTCCGCCAAATGGCCGGCCCGGGAAAGTCGCTGAACACGGCCGTCCGCTCGGCCAAACAGGAAATCACCGAGTCCGGGAAGTTCCTTGCTTGGCTCGGCGCCGACCATGGACTCGCCGTCGCCGCTACGAGGCAGGCCCACGTGAACGAGTACCTAGCGGCCGGACCGTCGACCCGATACGCCATCCGCACCTTCATCGTCTGGCTGATCAAGAACAAGGAAATCCGCAGGCTCGAGATACCGCACCGCTACGCCGCCACGAAGCCGCTCATCACCCAACAGCAACGCCTCGCCCTCGTTCGGCATTGCATCGAATCCACGGCATCGCCCTTGGGATTCCGGGTCGCGGGGCTGATCCTGCTGCTCTTTGGCCAGCCCGTCGGCAAGATCGCCTCGTTGAAATGCGCGGACCTGCAGGCCTTGCCCGAGGGTCTTCACCTGGGCCTGGGCAACATCCCTGTTCTGGTTCCGGCCCAGATCGCCCCGATGTTCTGGGACTACCTCAATAACCGGCCCAATCAACAGACCGGCAACCGCGGCAGCCAATGGCTCTTCCCCGGCACACTGCCAGGCCAGCACATCCACGCCGACGCGATGATGGGCCAGCTCCGTGCCCTCGACATAGACCTCGGCGGGGCAAGAAACGCCACCCTGCGCAGCCTCGTCCAGGAACTGCCCCCAACGCTGGTCGCGAATGCCCTAGGCTACAGCCATCAGGTCATCCACAAACATGCGGCCGACGCCTCAGTCCCAATGGCCGGCTACGCGGGGAAATGCACGCTTCCCTAAGCGGCGGCGATGACGCGGAGCGGGTCAGCGTGCGACTCAGTTCGTGAGGCATGTTCATGGCGAAGAGTTTTAACGGCGGGTTATTCATTCCCGGGAAGATATGGGGTCAAGGACCTTGGGTCGTGCTGACACCGACAAGTTCTCACCTTGAGTTTCAGATGAGATTCCGGTGGCTCAGGCGGTTCTTCGGTCCCTGGCGGATGGATCGAGCAATGGTCCGGGAGGTATACGTGAGCAAGCCACGGGCTTTAGACCCTTCGCTGCGCGTGAACTTCCTTGGCGAAGACAGCATGCCGTGGACTTTCATGACTGAAACACCGCAGGACATTCTTCGGTGCGTCGAACAACTCGGCTACCCGGTTCGGTCCGGCGACTTACAAGGCTGAAGCAATAACATATGGGTTCAGCGATGACTCGGCCCGCAGATGCTCGAAACGTTGTGAAGTAGCGAACACATCAGACCACTCCCCGGGCCGCCTAGCCATCACGCTCAACAATGAATAGGACTCAGGCCGATAAGTCAGGTTCCCGCTTGTCAGATTGACAGGACATATGAATTGTTCAATTCAGCTTAGCATCAGGCCTTTTTGTCCTGTCTCATCTAAAGTTGCCCAGTCTCACTACAGATGGACTCACTACAGATGGACCATTAGATGAATCTGTCTCACCACAGTTGCTTTGGCGCTCTGAATCAAAGGCTAACAGAGCCCGATAGTTGCCAGTTCGTTAGCAATCTGTACCAACCCTTGGCGATGCTCGTGGCGTATCTCGCTGGGCTTGCGGTAGGAACCCAGGCCATAGCAGTCGTACGTGACTTTGATTGAACCAGCTGGAAGGTGCTGGTCAAGCTGCTGGGCGAAGACTGACTTCCCCACCCCACCAGAAGCATGGACGATAACCGGTTGGTTTGAATCGCAAATCTTTCGAGCCAGGTCTGCGTATTGTGCTCTGATGATGATGGCGGCAGGAGCGAGCAGCCGGGAAGGTGCGGGAAGAAATGCATCCTCAGTAGTGCCCAAAGCGACGAAAACGTCAGCCCTGGTGATGGTGGACTTGTCAACGGTTGTTGCCCGCTTCGTGATGGCTTCTTTTAGTTTGAGAACGGCCTCAGGGTCGCTTCCGGGCAGGTATGAGGCAACATCTTTTTCAAACGCTGCTATCAGTGGCAGGAGTGAAGGAGCATCAGTGTCGACGACGAACGCGCTACAAAATTCTGCTTCCAAGTTGGAATCATTTAGGTCTAGATACCTACGCAGCAGTGCGACTTCGTCGCGGTTCTGAGGAGTCTGACTTCGCGACGCAACGTCGTGGAGCGCCTGCAGCACTCGGCTATGTACGCTGCGGTTAGAGACGAACTCAAATCGTGCCGTCGAATGGCAGGGAGGCTGGAGCTTCTGGAGCTCCTTGAATCTGGCTGCGAAACCCTTGAGTGTCTTTTTGAGGCCGGACATAGTCCACGGTTCTTGCGACTGCACCGTCGAGTGCTTCAGCTGTCGATATATGACCCTGCCGCCAGCAGTAAGGTCTTCTGATTCCAAATACTCTGCAACGTCCACGACATGGGCCCCTGCCGTAGGCGCTTCGAGACCCTCAAGCTCGAAGCTGGAAGGGCCTTCTATGGCAATGGACACGATGTTGGTGCCGGGGCGCAGGAGCTCCAAACATCGCTGGGCAGCCCAGAAGTAGTGAAACTGATCGCCGTCCCGGCTGGTCCTAACTAAATCCGTGGCTGTCATGGCTGTTCCCAGTCGAATGTTGGGGTCCGCCGCGCAGCAGCAGCCAGTTCCCTGCGGACTTCAGCTGCAAACAGGTCATCATTCGTTCGGCCCACGGCACCGCTCCCCCACACTGATCTATCTTTTAGCGTTCTAGGTTGGTCATTCCGATGGACCAGCGCAACTCGACGGAACTGGGTGGTGACGCTCCGCAGCGCCTGACCGCGGACGACCTCGTTCTTGACACCGCTCTGGAGGTCGCCGTATCCGCGGCGGGAAGAACTGGGTCCCGGGAATCTGCCATGCATTTGATCCTATCGATCAAGGTGCGCATGACACCGCAGCTACCGTGTCATGCCCAGTCCGGATGACCGCACGGGTCTACCGGCTGTAATCGGAACGGCGTCGGGCCCGTCTCGCGACTGGGCATGATGGCAACTCCGACGAACATGAGTGGAGGATGCGACGAGCGGAACTGAAGACAAATGCCCTCGGGGTTAACGGGCAGGCAGTAGCGCTGCCGTTGCACCCCTGCGCTCGGCAGTAGGCAAGACACGTCGGGTTTGGGTACACCCGAACCTGACGTCAGGGTTCAACTCAAACACCGTCAGAATAGGGTTGATAAGGCATTTCATACACGCCCCGGTCGCCACTCTTAGATGCCAACCTGACAGAAACTGGCCCACATGTGCTGAACTCTCAGGAGTACTGTTCGCAAAGCTGAAAGAAGGCGAAGGTTATGTCGAGCTTGTACTCATCTATCTCATCAGCTTGATCATGCGCGCTAGCAAATGAGTGCCGCCGTCCGATTATCTCAGCAGCCGTACTGATTGGCAGTCGTGAAAGTGGAAAAGCCTCCTCTCATTCAGGTCGTCCCTTACCCAAATGATGAGTCCGTCGCTTGTTCTTGTCTCTACAGTGCCAACACACTCTCCCGTCATCGCCAGGTGGAATGACGCGACGTCTCCTGGGGCGAGGGTTGTCCAAATCGACAGGGGGTGCTTTGCAATCTCTTCGTTTTGCTGGTCCTCTATCAGGCGCGCGTTACCTTCTTGCTGTTTGACGGGATGATCCTTCGGTGGGTCCATGCCTATTTCGTCGATATGCGCGTTGCTTCTCTGCTTCACATCATGTCGATTTCGTGGGTGAGGCCATAAGGGATACCCGGGCTCAGGGTGACTATGAAGGTTGTGAAGTCGACCCTGGTTACGAGAATCCCGCACCGGGTAGCTTCCTCGCGGAGAAGTAGAGTGGCATGCTCTAGCTGTCGGTCCCTCGAAGCTCTGTCTTCGATTTTGACAGTGATTATGGACTTCGCCATTGATATAGTCAATTTCCTTTTCGTCGCGTAATTGGCACGCCATTTCTTGGGATTAACGCTGCGATGCAACTCTGAGTCGGCTGGCTTCCAGGCGCCTAGGTTGGGTCGTTGATGGTTATTCCGTCGAATGTGGCGAGGAGCTGAACACTGCCAGATCGTTGGGCTAGCGATTGCACTTGAATCAGGTGCCGCTGCAGGGGGCTCCCGGGTTTAGGACAGGTCTGAAGGCATGTCTGGCAGGTAGGGACGCCATGGTCTCCTCTCGACGTACAGGCCTTCCCATGGACCGGCCTTCAGCACATGCAAGGGAGTGTACGGATGGGACTCCAAAGGAGCAGTGGGTGGCTTCGCCGGTCGGGAAAACCAGCTGATAAGACTAATCGCAGCGACGGTGAAATTGCAGATTCGATCCATTCCGTTCTCCTCCCTCGGAGCGCGGGCGGCCAAGTCCAGATGAGCCCGGGCATGAACCCGACGGCTTCCTTTGCTTCTGCAAATCTGACGCAACAGGTCGAGACTCTCCGCAAAGTCCAGCTCGCTCATTGCAGACCGGTCCCGTGCTGATGTTCGCGGGCCAGTTCTGTGATGGGCGTGTCCGCCTCCATGTAGTCCCAGCCTCGGTTCGATCTTTCGAGAAACGGAAGGAACATCCTCGTCAACGGAGTGCTGCGTGAACGCGTGAACTCCACCCTGATGCCCATCCGCGCGACGCAACCCTGCGCAGCGATGAGATCGACAAGTCGGGGCACAAGCTGATCACGCGTCTGTCGATCCCGGCCTGCAACTAGATCGCATATGAGGAGCGTTCCCGGGACAGGCCACCCTTCCTGGCAGTGCCAGATCGAGCCCAACGGGAGCGTTCGGATCACGACGGTCACCAGGTGCGGGTCCACGCTCATAATCTGTGAATACTCTTCGCTCATGTCGCGAGCCAGTGCCTGCTTTTGAAGCGCCGTGAGATCAGCGGTGATGTCCAGTTGTAGTGACGGCATGGTCGATGGTTCCTCTCTGTTAAAGCGGGCAGACTGGGCTCGGCTTCTTGAATGCTGCCAGCAGACGCCCTTCAATGCGGGGTTCCGACCGAAGGAGCTGCGAGGCGCTCGGCGCCAACGGCACAGACGTCTACCTGGTCAGGATCCACAAGCGTGTGCCTCCTGCCCCACTACTTAGCACTGCTCCTCTTTCCGAGGAGACGAGACTCCTGCCAACCGATATTGCCGCCGCTTCTGATCGGCTGCGGACCATGGGCTTAGTTGAGCGCCGCAATGACCTCCGCGACCTTGTTCTTGGCGTCGCCGAAGAGCATCTGCGAGTTGTCGCGGAAGAACAATGGGTTCTGCACGCCCGCATACCCGGCGGCCATGGAACGCTTGAAGACGATGACTTCTTTGGCGTCCCATACGCGCAGAACTGGCATGCCCGCAATAGGGCTGCCGGGGTCTTCGGCGGCGGAAGGGTTGACGGTGTCGTTGGCGCCGATGACCAGTACGACATCGGTTTCGGCTAGGTCGCCGTTGATCTCGTCCATCTCGAGGACGATGTCATAGGGGATTTTCGCCTCGGCCAGCAGGACGTTCATGTGACCCGGGAGGCGGCCGGCTACGGGGTGGATGCCGAAGCGCACATGGACCCCTTTTTCGCGAAGCTTCCTGACGAGCTCAGCCACGGGGTGTTGCGCCTGTGCGACGGCCATTCCGTAGCCCGGGGTGATGACCACCGAGGATGCGTTGGCGAGCAGCTCGGCGACCTCGATTGCCTGGATTTCGCGGTGCTCGCCGTGGTCTTCGTCTTCGTTCGCTTTCGCCGTGATACCGAAGCCGCCGGCGATGACGGAGAGAAAGGACCGGTTCATGGCCTGGCACATGATGTAGGACAGGTACGCGCCAGATGCGCCTACCAGTGCGCCGGTGATGATGAGGAGGTCGTTGTTGAGCAGGAACCCTGAGGCAGCCGCGGCCCACCCGGAGTACGAATTCAGCATCGACACAACGACGGGCATGTCGCCGCCACCGATCGAGGCGACAAGGTGCCAGCCCAGGGTTAGGGCGAGGGCCGTTACGGTTCCGAGGAGCCATACTTGGGGGTCGAGGACGAACCAGATAGTGAGCCCAACGAAGACTATCAACGCGCCGACGTTGATGATGTTCTTTCCCGGCAGCATCAATGGGGTTGACTTGATCCGGGCTGACAGTTTCAGGAATGCAACGATGGAGCCAGTGAAGGTCACTGCCCCGATGAAGACGCCGACGAAGACTTCGGCGTCATGTATGTGCAGCAGCGCAATTGCTTCGCCGTTGCCGGCGCGGCTGCCACCTCTGTTCTCAAGATAGCCATTCCAACTGACCAGCACGGCAGCCAGTCCCACGAAGGAATGCAGAAGCGCGATGAGTTCGGGCATCCCGGTCATCTCCACGACCTTGGCACGCCAGAGGCCAATCACGGCACCGATCAGGACCGCGACAATGGGCAGGGCGATGCCGTAGCCGAGGCCGGTGTCGACGACGAGTGCTGTGGTCGCCGAGATGGAGATGGCCATGCCGGCGAGGCCGTACCAGACGCCGTTGCGTGCGGTCTCGTGTTTCGAAAGCCCGGCGAGGCTGAGGATGAAGAGAAGCGCTGCGACGAGGTAGGCCCCGGTCGCGATGGTGGCCGGGGTCATGTCAGGCACCCTTCTGGAACATGGCGAGCATTCGGCGTGTGACGGCGAATCCTCCGAAGATATTAATCGAGGCAAGGAGCACCGCTGCGAACGCGAGTGTGCGGACGGCGCTGTCGTCAATGCCGTGCTGCAGCAGCGCACCTACCACGACGATCCCCGAGATCGCGTTGGTCACCGACATGAGCGGGGTGTGCAATGCGTGGGCGACCTTGCCGATGACATAGAAGCCGACCACGATCGATAGGGCGAGCACGGTGAAGTGCTGCGGGAGCGGTGCTGGTGCGACGGAGGTCATCACTAGCAGCGCTGCCGCCCCGATCCCGGTCAGCCTCCACTTCACGGCGGGAGCGAGACGCTTCGGAGCCATAGCTCCGGACTTAGCAGCAGGTGCCGCAGTGCCGGTGGGCATAGGAGCGGCGGAGACCTGCACGGGCGGGGGCGGCCACAGGACGCCGCCGGCCTTGACTACGGTGATCGCGCGCAGCACCACGTCCGCAAGGTCGAGCACGACGCGTCCGTCTTTGCCAGGCGTGAGCAGCTTCATCAGGTTGACCAGGTTGGTGCCGAACAGTTGCGATGCCTGAGTTGGCAGCCGTCCAGGCAGATCTGTGTAGCCAATAATTGTCACGCCGTTGGACGTCATGATTTTTTCGCCCGCCACTGAGCCGGCGACGTTGCCGCCTTGGGCGGCGGCCATGTCGACGATGACGGAACCTGCTTTCATCGAGGCCACATCGGCCTCTGTAATGAGCTTTGGTGCCGGTCGTCCAGGGATGAGCGCGGTTGTGATGATGATGTCGACGTCGGCCGTCTGCTCCGCGTAAAGCTGTTTCGCGGCCGCGTCGTAGAGGCCAGACGTTGCTTTGGCGTAGCCGTCCGATGAGCCCTGATCGTTCTCCTCGGGAACTATGACCGGGACATATTCTCCGCCCAGCGATCTCACCTGGTCGGCCACCTCGGGACGTGGGTCCGTTGCCCGCACGATGGCACCGAGCGATCCGGCTGCACCGATGGCTGCCAACCCAGCTACACCGGCGCCAGCAACGAGCACCTTCGCCGGCGGCACTTTGCCCGCCGCGGTTACCTGACCTGTGAAGAACCGACCGAACTCATGGGCCGCCTCGATCACGGCACGGTATCCGGCGATGTTCGCCATGCTCGACAGCACGTCCATGGACTGCGCCCGCGAGATTCGCGGCACCGCGTCCATTGCCAACGCCGTGACCGGCCCGTTCGGCGCTGCTGTGATTGCCTCGATCAGCTCCGGGTCGAAGGCAGGAGAGAGCAGACCGACCAGGATTGCGCCCGCCTTGAGCCTAGCGATCTCCCGGGTGCTTGGCTTGTTGACTTTCAGTACGACGTCAGCAGCCCAAGTGGTCGCGCGGTCAGCGATCATTGCGCCCGCTTCGGCATATGCTGTGTCGGAGAAACTCGCCAATCTGCCCGCACCTGACTCGACGAGGACGTCGTATCCCAGGCTTATCAGCTGTTTCACCGTGGCCGGAGTGGCCGCGACCCTCGTCTCGGCCGCAGTGGTTTCCGCGGGAATTCCTATGTGCATTTGTGCTTTCTCCAAGTGATTAGTTGGCCAGGTCGGCCAAGGCGTACTGACAGTCGCCAGATTTCGGGCCGTACGGACGTGGTGCTGTTCTGCGTTGCGGGAGAGAGGACTTCAGAACGCTGGCACCGGGGATGTGTCCCGGGATGAACAGAATTATGTGAGCAATCGACGAGAGCCGAGGAGAATTACGATCCCGGCCCTTCCAGGGACCGTAACTGGTGGCCGGTGAGCCTGTCGCACAGCTTTCAAGTCTCGTTGCCTTCGCCTGCGATCCACAGTAGGGAGTTATCGGAAGCGCCTTGTCGACCATCCCGGTCGCTAAATGGTTTCCAGTGAACCAATCCTCTAGCCTTTGCCCGATCAGCTGGCTCCAGTCGTCAAGGAACCCCAGCCACTCGAAGTTTTTACCGGCCCGGTTTCCACTTTCCGTCCCATCTCCGGCTCACCTTTCTCCATCAAAGCCCGCAGCAGCGGGTTCTCTAGGCGATCCTGACCGATTGACGTGCAGGCTCGGAGTCCGCTCAGTTCGCCGGGTTGGGTGCCGATCGAATCCGTTGTCCTCGGAGGGCGCGCTCTCCTTCGAGGGCAACCTCCCTTCGTCCTGGCAATGTGGTCCTTCCGGCGGATTCATTTCCTCAAACGTGGGCAGGATCTCGTCGGGATCTAAGACCGCCTTGAAGCCCAGCCTTTCGGTTGCCTGGATGTTGTCCAAACTGGAGGTGTTGAGCTTAGGGTTGTTGACGTTATCTCCTCCGACTACCTCGAGCAGCGGGCGGCGTGGAATTCTTTCGTTCGCTGCCGCCCGCTGCTCCCCCGCCGCGTCGTGGACCCTGACATCGTAACGATGGAATTGAGCCCGGAAATTGACTCCTTAGCTCCGAGAAGGGTCCATTTCCGCGCTCTGGTTTGGCGACGGGTCCGTGGCGACGGATTTCAGGGTCTTTTTCGACCACTTCTTGGAGCCGGCCCACGCGGCCAGCGCCAGCACAATCAGGACAAGTTCCGCGATTAAGTACTTCGCTTCCTGGCTGCCGAGTGCGAGAGCTGTGAAGGCAATGACAATAAGTGGCGGCACCGGCCACAGCGGCATGCGGAAGGGTCGCGGCTCATTCCGCAAACTGCGGCGGCTGGACAAGGCGGCCATACCCACGCACAAGTACACCGCGGCGATCACTGTACCTGCAAAGATAATCAGGAAGTCCAACGCGGACGCAACTATTAGAATGGCGGTCGGCACGACCAGCACCAGCACTGCCGCACCAGGGGCACGGAACTTGTTGAGTCGTCCAATGACGCGGTTGACAGCCGGAGGCCAGACTCCGTCGCGGCCGGTTGTGTAAACACCGCGTCCGAAGTACATGAGCATCGACACCATCGCGTTGAATAGGGCTACCGTCACACCGATGCCGATAACAGTCCCGGCGGCGGGGCCCAGCGCAGACTGCACCGAATAAATCACGGGAGCAGGTGAGCTGAAGAACGTCGCAAGATCCGGAGCGGCGATCACCGCAGCAGCCAACGGGACCACGATGAGCACGCAGGCGAGGACTGCAGACCAGATGACCGCCTTCGCAACGTTCCTCGGCCCTCCCTTGAGCTCCTCAGCAAATCCCAGTGCGGCGTCGTATCCGTTGATGACGTTGAAGGCTGGAGCGAGAGTGCCGAGCATGACAGCAAAAGTGAGGCCTGTCAGTTCAGTGCCGTTCAGGAGAACGGGATTGAAAGTAACGGCCGCGAGGTCTTGGTGCGGATGTATCAGAGCAGCCACCGTGATGATCCCGAGAACAACGAACTCGACGATGACCATAGCGGCAGTTGCCCAGGCGCCGACCTCCACCTTGGTCAGGGCGAGAGCGGTGGCGAGAGCAAGCATCACCAGTGCCACAACGGGGTCCGGGAAAGGAATTCCAGGCACAAGGTCACGAAGGAACACGGCCATACCGAGGGCGAGGCTGGCTGGGATAATGACGCCCTGGATCAGGTAATTGAACATGGTTATCCATGAGATCGGCCCCGGCAGGACTCGACTGACTAGGGAATACATGCCCCCGGCGATCGGGAACATCGCCGCAAGCTCCGCTAGGCAAAGCGCAATCATGATAACTACTACGGACAGGATCAGCGACGCGCCGATCGAGAACGTGCCCCCCACGGCAAAAACGCCGGCCGACAACAACAGAACCGCCATGGTTGGTGAGACGTCGGCCATGGCCAGGCCGACGACTTCGGGCACGTTCAGTCTGCGCTCGAGCTGCTGGGTGTAGCCGAGTTGCTCGAGTCTGGACTTGCTTTCCGAAGCGGCATCTTCTTTGGTGCTCACTGGATTCTCCTAGGCTTAATTTTTTAGCGTGCTAACGGATGGAAACACCGATGGATCCGGCGGGTACGCAGGTCGTACGGCCGCCGTCGGCTGTCAGGTGGGTGCCAGTCACATAGCTGGCACGGTTGGAGAGCAGGAATACGACGCACTCGGCGATCTCAGCCGGGTCGCCGATGCGCTGCATAGCGACGCTTGCGGCGTTGTCAGCAAGTTCCGCCTCGGGGTCCTCGACGCCGTCGAACTCCGCGAGGAACATAGGGGTTTTCGTCGTCCCTGGGCATACGGCGTTTACGCGAATTCCCCAGGAGGCCAGTTCTGCGGCGGCGCTGCGGGTCATGGCAAGGATGGCGCCCTTGGTGGCCGTGTAGGCGACGTAGCCGGCCTGCCCCATGATGGCCAGTTCGGACGCAGTGTTGACGATCGCGCCAGTTTGCCGAGGTTGCATGACGCGCGCTGCCTCACGCAGCACATAGAAAGAGCCGGCGAGGTTCGTTCGAACGAGTTGTGCAAAGACCTCGTCGCTGGTCTCAATGAGTGGAGAAACGATCGAGATGCCGGCGTTGTTGTGCACGGCGTCTATGGGTCCCAATTCGGTTTCGGCCCGCTCGAAGGCGGCACGGACGGCGGCGGGATCTCCCACGTCGGCGCCGATGGCGAGCACTTTGCCACCGTGCTTCTCGAGCCGCGCCCGTGCGCCATCCAGGTCATCCTCTGGCCTCGACACGATCGCGACAGCAGCGCCCTCGCGTGCCAGGGCTTCCGCGGTGGCCAATCCAATTCCAGAAGCCGCACCAGTTACCAGAGCGACGCGGTTGCTCATCTCACGCATGGGGTCCTACTTTCGATTTGTGGTTGTGATTGAGCGGGGCGCTCAGAAAATCCGGGCGGACCGGTACTGACGAGTCGACTTTGACACGTGCCGCCAGTTCGGCGCCCGTAAGAATTGCGACATCACCAGTTTCTTGCGCACCCACGATCAGTTCTCGTAATGCCTCGACCCGGGAGGGCCGGCCGGAGAGGAAGGGGTGGCAACACAGGACGAACAGTCCGCCGTAGCGACGCATCGCCTGCAGTTCCAAAGACCACACCTCAAGGGCTTTGCGTGGTGACTCGATGGCGTTGCCAATTGGCGGATCCGGCAGGTAGGCGTACTGCGGGAAGTCGTCCAGCGTCCAGTGGAGTGGAAGTTCGACGAGGGTTCCGTGGGGAGTTGTCAAAAGATATGGACGGTCGTCATCCATTAACGTCGAGTCATAGCTGAACCCATTAGCAGCGAGTATGTCAGCGGTGTGAATGCTGGGTGAGGAGAGTGGGCTCCGGTGCCCGACGGGAGAGGCACCCACTTGCTTTAGAGCGTGAAGACCGCGTTCGAAGTCCTCGCGCTCCTCCTCCGGCGACATTTCGACCAGCCGCCTGTGAGCGTACGAGTGATGGCCGACCTCGTGTCCGTGCGCGAGGAGGGATTCCACTACCTGTGGCCACTGCTCGGCTGTGCGGCCCGGCACGAAGAAGGTTGCGCGTACGTCTAAGTCCTTCAGCATGTCGAGGATCCTGGGAACTCCGACCTGAGGACCGTACGCCTGATGACTCATTACACCCGGGTGGTTCGAGAAGTGTGCACCCTCCGCCAAGACGCAGGACTCGGCATCGACGTCAAAGCTCAGCATCATCGCTGCGGCCGCGCCTTGGAGCCACGTCCCGTCGGTTCGCCCGGGGGTGTTCATGCGATCTTCTCGGTTGAACGGATCCATTCGATCTGCTCGATCAGTCCGTCCTCGAGACTCCACGCAGGAACGTATCCGAGGTCACGCTTCGAGGCGGTCAGGTCGTACTCACCCTGAACGTCCCATTGAGGGATGAGCCCGGGCCTGACATCGAACTGGCTCCCGGGGATCAGCTTTTCAAGCAGGCGGGCCAGGGTGGTGACGTCGACCCTGCGGCCTCCACTGACGTTGTAAACGGCCTGTTGGGGGGTAGGCACGGCGGCGGCGAGCCGTGCTGCGGTAGCGACGTCTTCCACGTAAATGAACTGGAACGGGTGGTCGCCGCCCTCCTCCAGGACGAAGCGCTGGCCCTTGAGGCCTGCACGGATCATGTCACCGAGAAGGCTCGGCATCCATAGGCCAGGACCGAATACCTCCGTCACGCGCAGAGAGACGATCTCCATGCCATATAGCGAGTTGTAGACCCGTCCCATGTGTTCGTTGGCGAGCTTCGTCACGCCGTATGGCGTCGTTGGCTCAGCGTGGGCGTCCTCGCTCACCGGCAGACTCGGTTCGACATTTCCAAGTGCACATTCCGAGGAGAAATTCACGATGCGACGCACGCCGGAGGTGCGGGCTGCCTCGTAGACGGCAAAGGTTCCCTCCGCGTTGGCTGCGAACGTTGTCCAGGGTAGTTCGATGGAAACGCCAGGGTGGCTCTGACCGGCCGTATGAATGATCCTGTCGACCTTGTACTTAGCTATCGTTTCCGTCAGGCGGGAAACATCGAAAAGTTCCCCCTGCACCGCGTATACGCCCTCGCGAGTGTCCTCGCTGTAATCCCGGTTGTAGCTCACTACCGTCGTGCCTTCACTCACCAGCTGATCTACCAGATGACGCCCTACGAAGCCTCGAGCGCCAGTTACAAGTGTTGCCATGGGGTACACCTCCTTCACCACTTCTTGTAGATGGCCGGGTCGACGACAACCGGCTCTTGCTTGCGACGATCGGCGTTCGGGTCGGCGAGGACGGCCTCGGCCAGTTCCGCGCCGGTCTTGAAGGCGACGTCCCCTCGGTCGAGAATTAACTCGATCATCGTTCGCAGATTGCGGGCTCGGCCGGCCCGTCCTGACAGGAAAGAATGCGCGGTCAACTGGAATAGCCCGCCGAACTCACGCATCCCGTCGAGTTCAGCCGTCCAAACTGCCAACGCCTTCTCAGGTTCCTCGATGTTGTAACCCAGATGCGGTTCGGGGAGGTATGCGTACTGCTCCCAGTCATCCATCGACCAATGCGGCGGCAGTTCCACCAACGGCCCGTGATTGGTTTCAATCACGTACGGACGGTCGTCGTCCATCAGGCTGGTATCGTAGGTCAGCCCGAATTCGGCTGCCAGCTCAGCGCTTCTCCAGGTCGCGCACCACATCGGGGCCCGGTAGCCGGAGGGGCGGATGTCGAGTCGGGCAAGCGCTTCAAGCCCCATCTCGAACTCCTGGCGTTCTTCTGCAGCTGTCAACTCGGTTGAGGGGCGGTGACTGTAGCTGTGATGGGCAATGTCGTGACCACGTTCGGCAATGTCAGTGATCGCCTCTGGCCAGCGTTCAGCAGAGATCCCTGGAACGAAAAAGGTGGCCTTAAGGTCGAATTCGTCGAGGATGTTGAGCAGCCGCGGGAGTCCGCGACGTGCGTCGAACGCCTGATGGGACATGGCCATCGCGTTCTCAGCATGCCGGCGGCCTGCAGCGAGTACAGGGGTTTCGGTGTCCACAGCGAAGGTGAGCATTGCGATGGCTGCGGAGTCGCCGAGCCACGATGTGTCGTTCACGGCGGTTGAATTGTTCTCGGACGGTGAGTTAGCAGTGGATGACATGAGCACTCCTCTTTGGTTGATGAGAAAAGCATGCGCTAGTGGCACGGCCCACATCAACGGACGCCCTGTCATACGTCAAAGCTCTTCTGTGGGACACTATGTCGTATGGTTTTGATCCTCCGGCAAGTTATCGAGCACTCCTCCCTGAGTCCGGCCCAGCCCGTTCTTCTCAGCGGTGAACAGCACCTGGATCACCCTGTCCGCTGGGTCCATACTGCGGACCTCTACGACATTGCGCCGCTGCTTCGCGGCGACGAGGTCTTGCTCACCAATGGGGTCGGCCTCGTAGGCGTCAGCGAGATGGACCGTCGTGTCTATGTGCAGAGGCTGGCAGAGCGGCGCATTGCAGCCCTATTCTTTGAGGTGGGGCGGTCCTTCGCCGAGGTCCCAGTGGATATGATCGCCGAGGCGCGGGAGCTCGGGCTTCCAGTCGTAGAACTCCAGCCAGTGCTGCGCTTCACTGAGGTCGCGGAAGCAGTCAATAGTGAGCTCATCGACGATACAGTTACCCGTCTGCGCCATGCCGACGAGACCTCACGGGCGCTGTCGGAAGCCCTGGCTCGCGGAGCCACGCTTAAGGAACTTGTCGCACAAATCGGCGGCGTCCTCGGAACCTGGGCGGCACTTCGTGACCACACTGGGCAGGTGATTGTTGGAACTGAACCGAGTGGCAATTCTGCTCCAGCGGAAATAGCGGAAGTGCCCGTCCTAGTTGATGGGATGGCATGGGGACGACTGCGCGTCGGTTGTGCTGGACCCCCGGCCGTGCTCGTGTCGGCCGTCTTGGACCGCGCGCCGACAGTACTAGGACTGTGCTTGATCAGGGAACGACAGGAAGTTGCCGGAACTCTGCGCGTCCAGCAAGTCCTACTCGAGCAGTTGGTTGCCGGAGATGTGCTGGACCCATCGATCCTTCAGGACAGGCTTCGGGCAGTCGGAGTTGCGACTTCGCAGCATCACTACGTGTGCGTCGTCGTCGATCCCGACCGGGTGCCTGATGCCGCGCGGCGGCTCGATCAATTGGTCAGCCAGCTGGGTCATGGGATCTTCGGCTTCGTTGACGGCGTCCTCTGCGCGGTGCTCGCGAGACGACAGGGAGCGACAACAGCCAACCTTGCCGCCACAGTACACGCTGAGGCGAGAATGGCGTTGGCTCGGGATTCCTCTATGAGCGCGGTGGTGGGTCGCACGCTTCGGACATATACCCAATTGCCGGCAAGCATGGCCGAAGCGCGGGCGATGTTACGCCTGGGCCATGGCCTGCGCGCGCGGGACACCGTGCTTCGAGTGCAGTCGCTGGCGCTGGAGAACCTGTTGTCGACCGCCGGGGACCGAGACGCGCTCCGCAGATTTGTGGATCAACAGATCGGGCCCCTGCTCGAGGCAGACACTGCAAAGCAGTCGCAACTGACCAGGACACTAGCGACGCTCCTGGAGTGCGGCGGCAATAAAGCCGCGGCGGCCGAGCGACTCCATTTGAGACGGCAGTCCCTCTATTACCGTTTGGAGCAGATCAGCAGGCTGATCGAAGTTGACCTTGATGACCCTGCCGAACTCACCACCCTTGCCGTAGCCCTTCGCGCACACAGGATGCTGGGAGCTCAGTAGGAATCGGCGAGAAGCCTTCAAAAGCACGGAGGGGATTCCAGCGAAGAGTCATGCACTCCCCCAAGCTTCTTGCCTGGCTGACCAGCCGCATCGGCCTGCATCCACGGACTTTCGCTTCTGCCACCGTAACGCTGCTCGGCTCCCCAGTCAGCAGGCGAAAACGCCGGGGGCAGCGACGCTCATCAGCGAGGTACTTCCCGGGAGCTGATTTGCACTGCAGTGGGATTCGACGAGCCGGAACGAGAACTCTTTATCGCCCATGCCGGGTGGGTACAAATGATCGGCTGCCCCCCGGATAAAGCAGCACGTCACTAGACCTCGGACAGGACTGTGGACCCGACCGTTTATCGGGCCGAGTCCACAGGGGCATGTCATTTGAATGCCTGTTGGGATCTGGGGTACTTAGTACTCCGGGTAAAGCGCTTCTGAGACCTCCACAGGGACTAGCGGAGCTGCAAAAAGCGAAGGATCGGCCAGTGCAGCATCGGCCAGCGCTTCACATGTTGTGAATCTGACGTCGCCACTCTCGAGTGCGTGTTCGATGACAGATCGTAGTGCCTCTATCCTGCCCGCTCGTCCGCTCAAGAAGGGATGGCACGTCAGCATGAAAAGGGCTCCGTGGCGGCGCATGGCATCTAGTTCATGAATCCACATATCTGACACGATCAGCGGTGACTGGATTATCTCCCCAATTTTGGGATCCGGAAGGAACGCGTATTGTTCCCAGTCATCCAGACTCCAGTGTGGCGGAAGCTCTGCGATGACGCTGGATGCCGTTTGCACTAGGTAGGGGATGTCGGAGTCCATCAGGCTGGAATCGTATTTGAGCCCGTACTCGGCTACCAGCTCAGTTGTGTTCCAAGATGCCTGCCAAAGGGCCGCCCTGTGTCCCTGAGGGGAGATTCCGAAGCGTCCAAGGGCTACCATCGCTTGGTCGAAGTCTTTTCGCTCCTCGTCGAGGCTCATGCTCACAGCTGTGCGATGGGTGTGTGAGTGGTGTGCTATTTCATGACCTGCTGACAGGATGTCTTCCACCACCTGGGGGTACCTTTCGGCGGTAATTCCAGGGATGAAGAAGGTTGCAGGCTGCTGGACGTCTCTAAGCAGCTGAAGGATTCGGGGAACTCCGACTTTCGGGCCAAAGGCCTGATGGGACATAGCCATAGCACTTTCGGCATGACGTCGTCCTTCTGCAAGTATCGGGCTTTCGGCGTCAACGTCAAAGGTTAGGGCAGCGACGCAGGCGGCACCCTGCCTCCACGATGTCATATCGGTGGCACTGCTGTTTGCATGCATTGTTAGTACTCCACTCTGGTATTAGCTGATAGTTGGCGCTTTCGTGTTTAGGACTTGGACGCGAGGCAGGTTTGAATCCATCGAAGATCTGAGTGCCGCTTGTTGCAGCACGGTGATGACCTGCCCGTCCAAGCCAACACCTAGCCGATCAACGGGGGCGACGATGGAGATGACAAGGGGCCTTCCGGCTCCAAGAACCGGAACGGCGTAGCAGCGTGTACCCAGCTCCTGGTCATCTTCATCTATGAAGTAGCCGTTCGATTGGATCTTTCGTATCGCGGCCATTGTTCCTCGCCGGTACTCTTCGCCCGATGTTCCTGCGTGCCGCGGCTCTGCCCTAGCCAAGGTTCGTTTGATCCGATCGTCCCCTAGCTGAGCCAGAAGTACTCTGCCCGCGGGGGTCTCGTGGGCAGGGGTAGGTTTTCTGATATCCACGGATGAACGAAGTCCTTGACGTGACTGGACCTGGACCGTATGAACGATCGTGTCACCATCCAGCATTGCCAGCGTTGCTGTTTCACCGAGCTGGGACACCGCCGAAGCTATGGCGGGCCGCATTGCTGACATATGCTGTCCAAACGCCCCTTCTCCTAGGCGGATGAGGCCAGGACCGAGGGCGTAGCTTCGATTCTGCAGTTGACGCGCGTACCCGAGGTCAACCAGAGTGCGCAGCCGCCGGTGGGTGCCTCCCATGCTCACTCCGAGGCCTTTGGATAACTGGCTCACCGTCGCATTACCCCCCAACACGACGATATGTTCAAGCAGGGCAAACACGCGTTCGACTGACTGTACGTGTCGCATTCTTGTCCTCTCATTCGGTTCTCCTGCCAGCAAGGAAACATGGCACGCTAATTGTTCTCCCCGTTGATACCCGCAGGTTTATCTTGGGAGAGGCTAAGAATTAGTTCGCCCACGGAAACCGCGTGTCTCATTCGATCTCATCCCTGGACCAGGCCCCGGTTAGTAGTGCCCGCGCATAAGGCCCCGTTTCAGTGCATTTATTGCGTCATGCCAAGCGCTCTGACCGCCGGAGCGCCCGTCCGGCGGCTGCACACTCGCCGGCGTCCGCCCATGCCTTGCACTCGATGTTGAATGCCGATCCTTGCCGTTCCCGGCGTTCGGAGACGGAGCCCCTGTTGAGCTTGAGCCGGCAGAAGTAGATGACATAAGCGCTCCTTTGCGTTGTAAGAAGAGCATGGCTTACGAGACACTTCGCATCAACGGTCGTTGTGTCATACGTCAAAATCGATTCTTGTGACGCTATGCCTCACGCCTAAAGGTCAGGGCCGTTTTTTTGCACAGAAGTACGGGGCACTCCGCGCAACCGGGAAAGGCTGTAAAAGGGCAACGGGTGGGTGTTGGCCTATCAATGCGGTCTTTGTCGCGCGGGGATTGGGATCACTGAACTTTCCCGGGCGCAAATTACTGGTGCCCCGCAGGGACCGTGGGGCACCAGTAATCAAGCTGGCCGCAGAAAGCTCGACACGGTCGTCGAAGGGGATCACACATTCTCACGAGACACGGGGACCAGGCCGCACTTCGATGACCGCCAAGGGCATCTGATCCTTGACTACCGGTGTTGCCGGATCGCCACCGTCGAGCAGCTGGCGGGCGTTCTGAGTCTGGCTCTTGGTGAACTGTTGCCGACGGCCGCCCAGGTCCCTGCCGGCCGCAAGGCGTTGCTTAGGCTGTCGTTGATCCGTTCCCGTTTGATCTCCAGCTCCATCTGCCGCCAGCGCAGCTATCACCGGCGTTATCTCCGTAGATCCATAACCAAGGAGATAATCATCCAGGTCCGGTTCGCGTCTCCTAGATGTGCTCGCAGGAATAAACCCTCCTGCGGCCGATAGCGGAGATTATGACAAAGCTGGCGCGCCTGGAAAGGGGCGGCCGGCTTCGCGGGCCTCCCAAACAGACGCTGAGGTATGTCCCCTGCTTAGTGTCCTGTCTCATCCAAGGTGGCCCAATCTCACTACAGCTCGCCCATCCCGCCAATCTGTCTCACTACAGTTGACCCGACGGTCAAAATTCCTTGTATTGCCGCGGTTCTTTAATCGACAGCTCACCCAGGGATTCTTCACCTTGGTCCAACTGTAGTGAGACGAAATCGCAAAATTTGTCTCACTACAGTTGACCCAACCCGCGACATTCCGGGGTTTTCGTGGGTCAACTTAGATGAGACGGGACACTTAGTTCCGCGTTGGCACGGTTCCTGGGCCGGGAGATTCCGCGGATTTGTAGGTGATGCTCGCCAAGGCCGAGTTGCAGATGCTGTTCGATCATGCGGACGACCAGGCCGAGCTCATCGCGGCGTCCATGACAACACCGGAGAAGAGCACCCGAGCTCCGGTGCACTCTGCCATACAAGAGATCACCGAAACCATCAAAATTCCTGGCCTGGCTCTGGGAAACCCACCAGCGGACTGCCGCGAACTGCAGCCAGCAAGACGTCGAAACCTGGCTCGCCACTGGAACCACAACCAGAAAAGCCATCCGCACGTTCATTGTCTTCATCAAGAACACCGGCACAAACCACCGAGTGGAGATGGGCCACTTCACCGCAAAAACGCGGCCCACGATCACCCAGGACCAACGACTGGCCTGGCTGCGGGAACTGCTCACCGGCACCGGTGAATCCCTGCCCTACAGAATCGCCGGCGCCCTACTCCTTCTCTATGCCCAACCACCGGTCAGGGTTGCCAAACTCCGGATCGAAGCCATCGAGACCAACGAAACCACGGGCAAATGAGGGTCACCTTAGGTCTCCACCCAGTGCCCATCCCCGAGCCTGTCGCGGAATTCCTTCGAGAGCACCTGGCAAGCCGGCCCAACCTCAGAACCGGCTCAGATACCCAAAGCCCCTGGCTCTTTCCCGGAACACGAGCCGGCCAGCCTCTTCACCCGAACACCTCTTAGCCTCACCGCCGCCACTGGTCGCCGACGCCCTCGGATACAGCCACCAAGTCGCGTTCCTCCACGCCGACGCAGCAGGCGACGCCTGGTCCCGCTACGTCAACAAGCGGACAGTAAGGAAAGGCGAACCAATATGGCGGAGCCTGCAGTCGCCAAGGGGCCTCCCGGCGCGGTGATTTTGGAGGAAGAGATGAAACTTATCAGCGCTGACGGACCAAGTCTCGAGCTGACAGTCGATGGCTATCAGTTCCCCGCGACCGACCATGCCGCAGCGTCCAAAGACTGGGACGGCAATTGGCTCTACATACGCGGCCGTGTGTCGCTTCCAGATGGGCGGACCCACCAATTCAGGGATCCATGCCTCACTACGTGGGAGTGGTTGGGTCCCCGGGTAGGAGTCCAGTGTTTGTGTGAGTTTCGTGTCCGAGAATGGACGCAGGAGGAATTTCACGCATCATGGCACGCAGACACACCCCCGAGCAGGTCATCGCGAAGGTCCGGCTGGGGCAGAAAATGCTCAACGACGGACGCCCGATGGTCGAAGTCATCAAGGAACTCCAGATCACCGAGGCGACCTGGTACCGGTGGCTGAACCAGTACGGGTCCGAGAAGAACGCCGAGGCATCCAGGCGGACCAGGGAACTGGAGAAGGAGAACGCCCGGCTCAAGCGGCTGCTGGCTGAGAAGGAACTGGCCATCGACATCCTGAACGAGGTCGCGAAGGGAAAATTCTGAGCCCCGAACCGCGCCGCCGTGCCGTGCGCATGGCAGTGGAGAAGTTCGGGGCGTCCGAGCGCCTTGCCTGCAGAATTCTGGGCCAGAACCGGTCCGCGTTCCGCAAGAAGAAACCCGACATGGGATTCCAGGAGGCCCAGTTGCGGGCGGACCTGAGGGCCGTGGCCGTGAAGCATCCCGCGTGGGGCTGGCGGAAGGCCCGCTGGCACCTCCTGGCCCAGCCTGCATGGGACGGGGTGGCGCTGAACAGGAAGCGGGTCCGCCGACTCTGGCGTGACGAAGGCCTGGCCTGTAAACCCAGGGCACGGAAGAGGCGCAGGACCGGGCCCGGCGCCGGGGAACAGAAGCGCCTCACCGCCCAGTATCCGATGCACGTGGTCAGCTTCGACTTCCAGTCCGACGTGACCTCCTGCGGCCGGCACATACGGTTCTTCTTTCGTCTCGACGAATACACCCGCACCGCCCTGGCAGTCATTCCGCGCCGGTCCTTCAAGGCCTCCGACGTGGTC
>NZ_BAABKK010000022.1:0-87663 GCF_039543785.1 Arthrobacter gyeryongensis | reverse complement strand
TTGGGCAGGAACACGATCCGGTGCCTCACGGCGGGGTCGTCGGTGAACTTCACCAGGTCCTGGATCATCTTCTTGCCGGCGTCATCGGCCGGGTGGGACTTGCCGGCGATGACCAGCTGGATGGGGTGCTTCGGGTGCAGCAGCAGCGCCTTGAGCCTTGCCGGGTCCCGGAGCATCAGGGTCAGGCGCTTGTAGGTGGGCACGCGCCGGGCGAAACCGATCGTGAGCACGTCCGGGTCCAGCACGGCGTCCGTCCAGCCCAGCTCCGCATCGGCCGCCCCACGCTTCTTCCACGAAGATCGCAGGCGCTTGCGTACGTCGTCAACCAAAGCAGAACGCAACTCGCCTCGCAGGGCCCAAAGTTCGGCATCGCTTACGTCGTAGATCTTGTCCCAGCCGGTGGCATCCACGTCAGTGCTGCCGAAGTACTTTGCGGCGAGCCGGCTCATTTTCGGATCGATCCAGGTGGGTACGTGGACGCCGTTGGTGACGGAGGTGATGGGGATTTCGGAGTGGTCGAAGCCTGGCCAGAGCCCGGAGAACATCTCGCGGGAGACCACGCCGTGGAGTTTGGCCACGCCGTTGGCCCGCTGCGCCAGGCGCAGGCCCATGACGGCCATGTTGAAGACCGCGGGGTTGCCGCCGTCGTAGTTTTCCCGGCCCAGGTCCAGGACCTTTTCCACCGGGACGTCCGGGGCCAGGCCGGCGTCGAAGAAGTGCCTGATCTGCACGGCCTCGAAACGGTCGATGCCGGCCGGCACGGGGGTGTGGGTGGTGAACACCGTGGACGCGCGCCCGGCGGCGAGGGCTTCGGACCAGCTCAGCGGGGCCTCGGAGGACATGAGCTCCTGGATGCGTTCGATGCCCAGGAACCCGGCGTGGCCTTCGTTGGTGTGGAACACTTCCGGGGCCGGGGTGCCGGTGAGGCGCTGGTAGACGCGCAGCGCCTTCACCCCGCCCATGCCCAGCAGCAGCTCCTGCTGCAGGCGGTGGTCACCGCCGCCGCCGTAGAGGCGGTCCGTGATCCCGCGCGCGGCGTCGTCGTTGGCCGGAACGTTCGAATCGAGCAGCAGCAGCGGCACGCGCCCGACGTCGGCACGCCAGATGTGCGCCCGCAGCGTCCGGTCACCCGGCAGTGGAAGCGTGACTAGAGCCGGCGAACCGTCTTGCTCACGCAGCATTGTCAGTGGCAGGCCGTCCGGGTCCAGGACGGGGTAGGTCTCTTGTTGCCATGCGTCCCGGGACAGGGACTGCTTGAAGTAGCCCGCCTGGTACAGCAGTCCGACGCCGATCAGCGGCACGCCCAGGTCCGAAGCGGCCTTCAAATGGTCCCCGGCCAGGATCCCCAGGCCGCCCGAATACTGCGGAAGCACCTCGGTGATGCCGAACTCAGGCGAGAAATACGCGATGCACGCCGGAGCATCCTGACCCAGGCCCTGGTACCAGCGCGGCTCGCTCAGGTACCGGTCCAGGTCCGCCGCCGCCTGCTGGACACGCTCGA
This sequence comes from Arthrobacter gyeryongensis, assembly GCF_039543785.1. Taxonomy (NCBI): domain Bacteria; kingdom Bacillati; phylum Actinomycetota; class Actinomycetes; order Micrococcales; family Micrococcaceae; genus Arthrobacter; species Arthrobacter gyeryongensis. Next base: position 86,162 of record NZ_BAABKK010000022.1, on the reverse strand, counting down.
CGACGGCGCCATCTGCGGCGAGCTCCTGCAGTTCCTCGCGACTGACCAAGCCCAGGAAGGTCATGGGGTCACGCTCGCTTTGTTCCCAGGCCTCGGCGTTCAGCGCGGAGAACAGTTCGCGTGTCGGCAAATGCCAGGACCAGCGCAGGTTCTTCGCCAATCGTGCGAGCGGGGCGATTGCTTCCGGCAGAACCGTTCGTACCGTGAACCGTCGAATCGCTTTCACTTCCGGCCACCTTCGAACGCGGACTGGGCCGGTTTGGTCGACGTTTCCATGCGGGTTACCTCCAAGAGGTTGTTGTGATGATTGGGGAGATGTTGGCTAGGGGTGGGACCACCGCGGGGCCGGGTGGGGAGGCCTCTGCGGGCACAACCGGCACAGGGCAAGCGCTTACATGCTATGCGCGGGCACCATTGGCCTCGCAGGCGCGCGGTCCCGGAACTCAGAAGCAGGCAGCGGTCTCCAGGTTCCGTCCACGCACTATTCCGGGGCCTTGAACGCCGGAGAACAAGGGGACGCGGTTGCTCGTGGACCCGCGGCGGAAGCCGGGGAATTCCCGTTCCGGTTTGCGTGACATCAACCGCATCGTCAATTCGGAGGATTGGTACCGAATGATTCCAAGCACGACTTACTTCCTTAGTCTCCGGGAACACTGATCGGTGACCATCCCCCAAGTTGTATCCGGAGGAATTTCATCGCCGTTCGTCGACGCGCCTTGTCGACGCGGGTCGATGGCTCGACAGTAGTTGGCGGCGCGACGGTGTGTCAAATGTCACAATCACGTGCGATAAGAGCGCGTAATGAATGCCTCGAATTGGCGGACTGCACCAGAACGGCGAGGCGGTTCTACGGCTGGGTTGTCCGTGCCACGGCAGTGCTTCCGCGCAGCGTCAGCACCGGTTCAGCGAGCCACTGCACGGCATCCGCGCCGTCACTCTTGAGGCGCCGCGTAAGGAATTGTGCCGCCTGACGCCCCATGACGCTCGGTTCGGCGGACGCCGTCGTCAGGGCGGGCATGAAGCGCTCCGCGGAGCCGGCACTGGTGTTGATCGCGACAATGGAGAGAGACTCGGGGACTCGCCAACCGTGGGCCGCCGCCGCACCCAGAAGGCCGGCTGTAGCCGCTTCGTTGATCATCACGAGCCCGGTTGTTTCCGGAGATTCTTCCAGGATCTGCCCGAACACCTCGCGACCACCGGCAAGTGAGCTCGTGGCTGGGTACAGCCGAGCGCTGACCCCGTGGCTCGACGCGGCAGCTGCCACGGCATCCCAAGATCGGACCATCGGGCCGTATCCGGTGTCCAGGGACTCCCGCGAATGCGTCACAAGACCGATCTCCGTGTGCCCCAGGCTGACGAGGTGGGACACAGCCAACTCCCCCATCGCTTCGAAATCTGCGTCCACGAATGTCAGGCCATCAGCATTCGTTGGCCGTCCGATCGTGACGAAGGGAACACCGGTTTCCAGCAGGACAGGAATCCGTTCGTCGAATGACCTGACTTCCATCAGGAGGATTCCATCTACGAGGCCCTGGGCCACGATCCGCTGCATCTCACCCAGGTCGTCGGGGTCCATTGGCCACAGAAGGAGATGGTATCCGTCAGCGCGCGCTTGCTCGGCAGCACCTTGGACGTACTCGAATTCCGTGGTGTTCATGCCTTGCTCCCCGACCGGAAAAATCAAGGAGACGATGCCGGTACGTTTGCCGGCCAAACCCTGGGCGAGCAGGTTCGGCGTATAGCCAAGGTCGGACATGGCCTGCAGGATGCGCTCCCGCGTTTCGGGCGCAATCGGCCGGACACCACTGAGCGCATAGGACACAGTGCTTCGGGAAACGCCAGCTACCCGCGCCACATCGGCCATAGTTACCAAGGACTATCCCCCTGTATTGTCGGTGACTGCTCGGCGATGGGCCCGCGAATGACCACTACCCTCCGGGCGTTGATGCCTCATAGTAAACCGTAATCGGTTGGCAAAGTGGTGGAGGCATGCTGACGGCCTTGCGATTCAGCCATGCTGCGGAGGCGCGGTGGACCTACGATGGATGTATTGGGGAAGAAGCCCTATGTGCCGCGGTGGTGCGGCGGTGGTGCCTGCTTCCAATCGTTCAGCGCACAATTTCACTGCTTGGCGCCCTACTTCGCGCTTTGGCGGGGACACTGCGTCCAGGGGTGGGTCAGCTAGGGCTGCAATTTCATCGTCATAGGCGACGATGGAAAGATCTGTGGGTATCCTGAGTCCTCGGGCTAGGGCAATTTGCGCAAAAAGGAGAGCCATCTCGTCGGAATGGACAAGAACGGCTGTGGTTCCGTGTGCCAGACACCAGTCGAGGGCGTCGTGGAGTTGCTTCGTTCGTTCCTCGTCCCAGACGAGTGAAGGCACAAGGAACGTGCGGCAACGGTCGGGATGAAACCACTTTTGGGCGCGCTCAAAGCCTGAAGCCAGACCTGGTGTCGTGGGGCTGTGCGCCCCAGCGATTAGGGCTGCACCCATGTGGCCAAGGTCGGCAAGGTGCTTCAGTCCTTCGGCGGCTCCAACGGCATGATCGGAGTAAACCACGTCAAGTCTTTGGAGATCGGCGTTCCTTTCCATGAGGACGGCCGGAATGTTCAGGCCGGACAGCACGTCATATGTAGTGCCATCCTCGGAGGCGTGTACCGAAGGGGCGATGATGAGACCTTTGGCTCCGATCGCAATGAGTCGCTCGACTTGTTTGCGCTCGCGTTCTCCGGAATAGCCAGATACTGCAAGGACGAGCCTGAATCCCAGAGAATTGGCCATCTCCTCTGCTCCGGCGATGACTCCCGCATAGTAGTACGCTGCCCCCGGGACGATCAGTCCGATGATTTCGTCATCCCGTTTCGGAGATCGTTCCGTGAACACCCCGGCGCTCGGCGCCTCTGCTCCAGAATGGTTTGGACCGGCGTGTGGAACGCTTAGCGGACGCAGCGGATCTCCCACAAATACCGCGCCGCCGTGGATCCTCTTCGCGACACCGCGTTCCTGAAGCACATTCAGGTCTCGGCGGATGCTGATTACCGATGTTCCCAGAGCCTTCGCCAACCAATTCACGTTGGCTTTGCCATGCAAACGGAGTTCCCGTTCAATGGCTGCGTACCGGTCCTTTGCCCTCACCTAACCTCCGAAGGAATTACCAAGTGTGCCGATTGCTGACCCAGAGTTTGAGCTGATGCTACAGTTCCTGATCGTTTGCCGGGGCGCATTTGGTTGGAACGGGGTGATCCGCGGCCGCCCGCATCGGTGGATCATGGTCATTTGAGGGCTCCTGACCCTATGCCTGCTTTCCAGAATCTCTGGAGGGAAGCGAAGAGCACCACGACCGGGATGAGGGTGACGAGGGAACCGATGACCACCAAGTGCGCGAATTCAGGATCTGCCCCCACACGGCTGTGCCAGGAGTAGATGCCCAGGGCGGCCGGAAAGAGGTTGGAATCGCTGAGCATGACCAACGGTAGGAAGAAGTTGTTCCAGCTCGCACTGAAGGACATGAGGAAGACCGTGACGATTCCCGGCTTCATCAACGGGGCTGCAATTTTGAGAAAAATCCTTAACTCCCCTGCTCCGTCCAGCCGCGCCGCTTCGATCATTTCCTTGGGCACGTAGCTTGAGCTGAAGATCCGCGCAATATATACGCCGAATGGGCTGGCTATGCCGGGGAGGAACACTCCCCAAAACGTATTGACAAGCCCGACGCCGGACGCCATGAGATACAAGGGCATGGTGGTGACCGCAGCCGGAACCAGAACCCCCACCAGGACAAACCCGTACCAGCGCTCTTTGCCAGGAAAGTCGAACTTGTCGAAAGCGTGGCCGGCCAAGAAAGATACTGCGACGGATGCGCAGGACCCAAGGCCTGCGTAGGCAAAGGTATTGAGCAGCCACCGAAAGTATGTGCCGCCCTCCCAGGTGAAGAGCTCGACCAGGTTGTCCACCAGGTTCAAGTTTGCAAAGGTGAAGCCGGGGGTGCCGTAGAGGTCCGGGGTGTTCTTTGTTGCTGCGATCAGCAGCCATGTCAGTGGAAGGAGAGTGTAGAGGCAGAAGAGCACCAGCACGAGATTGACGACCGTCTTCGACGACCAGTTCATGCCGCGGTGCGGCCGCCGCGCTGAATCCCGCCCCTGCTGCCGTGGTGGGGTTCGCCGCGCTTGTGGCGTTTGCGTGGTGACGGTGGTGGGAGTCATGAATTCACCTTTGAGCCGAGTTTAGTGACAGCCCAGGAAAGTCCTCCGATGAGCACAGCAAACATCAGCGAGGTGGCTGCTGCGTACCCAAAGTCGTGCCGGTCGAAGGCCGTCTGAAAGATGAACATGTTTGGTGTCCAGCCGCCGTCGATGGCCCTCGAGAGCGACTTGAGGAGGAGTGGCTCCGCAAATAGCTGCATGGCTCCGACGACCGTGAACAAAGTGGCCACCGTGACTGCGCCTGAGATCATGCGCGCTTTGATGGCAAGGGCTATCCGGACAGCGCCGGCACCATCGACGGTCGCGGCTTCGAGGATATCCTCCGGTACGGCTTGCAGTGCGGCGTAGAAGAGAATGACGTTGTACCCGGTGTGAAGCCATATGGCGAGATTGGACAGGGAGAACAGTGCGGCCATTTGGCTTCCCAAGTCCCACGTCGCCCCGGTTGTTTCAAAGACATCGACCAAGGGGCTGATGCCTGGGGTGTACAGGTACATCCAGATGATTGCGGCTATGAGTCCTGGGACGATGTTCGGCAGGTAGAAGGTCAATCGGAAGAACGATTTCGCCCGAGCCGCCGCGGAATCCAGGAGGAGCGCAATGACCAACGCCGAACCGATCATGACCGGGATGTATAGCAAGCAGTACATGGCGATGTTCAGGAACCCTGAAAGGAAGCCGGCATCCTGAATGGCGCGTAGATAATTTGCCGGGCCGACGAATGCCTTCGTCGCCCCGCCAAAGCCCAGCCCACTGGTCTTCTCCGTAAAGAGACTGAGAAAACCGGAATAGGCAACGGGAGCGATGGTAAAAGAAATGAACAGCACAAAGAACGGGGCAAGAAACAGGAGAGCGTGCGTGCCCGATCTGCGTCGTAGACGGCGGGCGGCCTTGCTTTGGGTGGGCGTGGTGGCGGTTAGCATTGAATTTCCCTTCGGAAGGCGCATCTTCCGGTGTGCCTTGGCGTGGCTGCCTACCATCGGATCTGCAGCCACGCGGAGTGATTATCTTACGGAGATGCCACGGTTCTTCAGGTCGGACACCGTTGCCTGCTGCGCGGGGCCAAACATATCCGCAAACTTGGATGCGCCGCTTTCCACCTTGGTGCTCTCGTCTTCGAGTTTTGCAGCCGTGGTGGCGTAGGCAGGGCTCCACACCCAGCCTTCCGGCACGGCGGCCATGCCCTTCGTCGCAACATCGTAGATGTTCTGGCCACCGAAGAAATCCGTCTTGAAGGCTTCTGCTGCAGCCGTGCGAGCTTTTTCATTCACAGGGAAGACACTGGACGAACCGCCGGCAACGCGTGCCTTGATCCCATCGGGGTTGGTCGTCATCCACTTGATAAATTTCATCCCGGCATCGGCCTTTGAACTGTTCTTCGAAAGGCCGAACGTCGATCCGCCATAGAGGGCAGCCGACGGCTTCGACGTCGGAGACGGCAGGGGCGCAACGCGCCACTTGCCGGACTGATCTGCGAAGCTGGCCTGCAGACCGGCTGCGTACCAGGATCCGCTGATGACGGACAGGATCTTGCCGGAGGCCTGCTTCTGTTTCAAGACCGGACCTTTGTCGCTCCAGACGAGATTGGCGTCCAGCAGATCTTGCTGAACCTTGAACGCCTCCCGGGTCTCCGGGGTGTCGATGTTGATCTTCCAGTTATCTGCCTCTAGAGAAGCCCACTTGGCGCCGTTCTGCCAAGCCAGTGCAGCATAGAGCACGGAGTCGCCGGCAGCGCTTGCGCCAATCCGCACCTCCGGGTCTGCAGCTGCTACTTTTTTGGCCGCGGCCTTGTACTCCTCCCACGTCACCGGCACGGCAATGCCGTACTTTTCAAAAAGATCTGCCCGGTAATAAAGCTGCAGGACGCCTGCATCCAACGGCACCGCCCAAGTCGAGCCCCCGAAATTCACCAATGACTGAATGAATGGAGGGTAACTGTCCTTGACTAGGGCTCCGGCTTCCTTGCTGATGTCCTTAAGGACCCCCTGGCTTGCCATCTCCGTGACCCTCGTGTACTCAACCGTGACCACATCCGGAGCATTTCCAGCCTTCACCTGGTTCGTCAGTTGGGTGTAGTTATCCCCGGCGCTCGCCACCTCCTTGAATGTAACGTGCACCTCGTTCTGCGCGCTGTTGTAGGCATCTACTACCTGTTTCGATCCCCTCAACCAGGAAGAGAACGTAATTTCCGTCGTCTCTTTCGGTGCAGTGTCAGTAGTTCCGCCAGCGGAGGAGCAACCGGCCACGACTACGGCTGTAAGCATCCCGACGGCAATCATGAGTGCTCTGCGACATTTTCGCATAGTGACCCCTTTCGATGTGTCCCTAATCACACCCATGTTGATCGGGAAAGAATGAACGGGTCAAGCAGAAACGATCAAACGATCATGCTGGACCTGCCTAGGCTGGCGGGTAAATTCCTTGAACTTCAGGGCAACCTTTTGGACCGTTTGATCGTTTGAGGTTGACCCCTTCGGTGCCCGTCACCACCATGTAGTTGGGACGCGAAGGACATGTCAGGAAGCAGCCAGAATTGCCGCATTGTCGCTTTCACGCGGGCATATCCGGCACGGACAAGGAGCACTCAATTACCCATGAACGAATTCGCGACCATTAAGCGGCCGAAGGCCGCCTTGGCCATGCACCCACATCTCCCGGACCGTTTGTTTTCCCGGCAAGTACGGCACGACCTTGACGCCATGCTGCAGCTTCATCCGATTCCCATTACCCAGGAGATCGCGACCGATGCGGACCTGGAAGAACTCGAACTGCTTATTGGTGGGTGGGGATGCCCGCTACTCGACGAACGGACGCTGTCCAGAATGCCCCAGTTGCGCGCGGTGATCTACACAGCCGGCTCCGTCAAGGGATTTGCGACCGACGAACTCTTTCGCCGCGGCATCGCCGTTACCTCAGGAGTGGACTTCAACGCACTCCCTGTGGCCGAATACACCCTCGCAGCCATTCTCATGTCGGGCAAGCGAGTATTCGAACTGGCCGGCGTGTACCGAACAACAAAGCAGTTCAGGCCTTTTGAAGAGGAGCCGGATTACTGGGGGAATTACGGTCTCAAAGTAGGCATCGTCGGTGCCTCACGAATCGGACGACGCGTCATCGAGCTCCTTGCACCTTTCGATGTGGACCCAGTGTTCTACGACCCTTTCGTCACTCACGAAATTGTCGGCGCACGGCCCGTGACCTTGGATAAGCTGCTTCGCACGAGCGACGTCGTCAGTCTTCATGCGCCAGCCATCCCTGAAACCTTCCACATGATCGACTCCGCCGCTCTCTCGTTGATGCGCTCAGGCACAACGCTGATCAATACCGCACGGGGAAGCTTGGTGGACTCCGATGCACTTTTGGCCGAACTGGATTCGGGACGCCTCAACGCCGTCCTTGACGTCACTGACCCAGATCCGCTTCCCAGGCATTCACCCCTGTTCGAAGCCCCCAACCTGCTTCTCACGCCCCATATTTCCGGTTCACAGGGCAATGAACTGCGCCGCCTCGGGGACGCAGCGTTCCGCGAAGTCAGCCGGTTCGTTGCCGAAAGGCCGTTGCTTGGCACGGTCAAACCCGAAATCCTGTCCTACTCGGCTTAGCAAGCCCAGCATCCTTATGCTTTCTCCCTCGTAACCGGGCTGGACTATTCGATCCCAACCACTAACAAGGAGTGTTACCGTGTCTCAACTAAATGTCTCCCGACGCAATCTCCTCCGCGGAACCGGAACCCTGGCCCTGGCGGTTGCTTTGGGCAGCGCCTTCGCCCCGATCGCGAACGCCGCTCCGGACGCGGACCTCGAGATGCTCCGGCAACGCTGGGTGGACCAGCTGACCGGTCGGATAGTGATAACGACGACGGACCAGGACTTCGTCGGCGCCTTGACCCGTCTGGACAGCGCGGTAGATCGCTCGCGATCCTTGCTTGTCACCGTTGGCTCCAGGACCAGGATCTTCACCGATGCCGACCTCAGCGCGGATCCAAAGATCACCACTACGTACCAGCGCCTGGCGCAGATGGCCACAGCCTGGGCCACGCCGGGCTCCAGGCATCAAGGCAGCTCCACGGTGCTGGCCGAAATCCTAGCCGGGCTTGAAGACGGTGACCGGCTTGTTTACAACGCCAGTCAGCAGGAATTCGGGAACTGGTGGAACTGGGAGATCGGCACACCAAATGCCCTCGCGGACGCACTGGCAGTAGTCCGGGAGCATGTCAGCGAAGCGCAGGTGGCCAAGTACTGCGGGGCGATAGACCATTTCATCCCGGACCCAACGCTTCAGTTCCCGGACAGTCGCGGCAAGGTGATCTCCGAGGGCGCCAACCGTGTGGACATCTGCCGGGCAATCATCATCCGGTCCATAGTAGGTGGGGACACGGCCCGGCTGCAGGCGGCGATCACAGCGCTCAGCCCGACCTGGCAATACGTCACCAAGGGCGACGGCTTCTATGCAGACGGTTCCTTCATCCAGCACTTCAAGCTGGGATACACGGGTACGTACGGCGTCGTCCTGCTCAATGGGCTTGCCCGGCTGTTCTCCCTGCTGGGACCATCGGCCTACCCTGTTTCGGACCCTTCCCGCAGCATCCTATTCGATGTTGTCGAACGTTCCTTTGCCCCGTTCATCCACGACGGATTGATGATGGACTCAGTACGCGGACGGGCGATCTCCCGAGCCGATTCACGTGGATTTGACGATGGCATCGCGGCCATCGAGGCAATTCTCTGGCTGGCCCGCGGTGTCGATGCCGCGATGTCCGCGCGTTGGCGCTCCCTTTGCCTTGGCTGGCTTCACCGCAACACTGTCACTCGTCCCTTGAATTGGGCCAGCATCACCCGCGTCGCCCTGATCAAAGAGCTCTTCGCCACAACAACCGTGGCCGAGCCGGAACCAACGGGCCACACATATTTCCCAGCCATGGACCGCTCAGTGTTCCGGGGCGACGGGTGGGTTACAGCGCTGGGGCTGTCCAGCCGCCGCATAGCGTGGTACGAATGCGGAAACGGTGAGAACAATACCGGCTACCACACCGGCTCCGGACTGCTCTACCTCTACGGTGCCGATGCAGGACACTGGGACGACAACTTTTGGCCAACCGCCAACCTCAACCGCCTGCCCGGTATCACAGCGGACACCACCCCGCTGCCGCCCAAAGTCGAGGGCGAATGGGCTTCGAGGGCTCCCGCCAACGAATGGACCGGCGGCGTATCCCGGGACGGCTTTGGTGCCGTCGGCTTCCATCTCGTGGGACCGGGAGGGACAGGACTGAGCGCGCGAAAGTCCTGGTTCTTCACGCCCGAGATGGTGTTGGCCCTTGGCTCGGACATCCACACCAGCAGCGGAGCCCGCGTGGAGAGCGTGGTGGAGCATCGGAACCTCGGTGCAACCGGTGGAAGGAAGATCAGCGTCGACGGAGCAGTGCTGCCAGCGTCATCCGGCGCTCCATCAGTCCACCCAGCCGCGCGCTGGGCTCACGTCGAAGGCGTCGGCGGCTACCTGCTTCTGGGCTCCGAGCCGCTGACAGTCCAGCGGGAGCGACGCTCGGGTGCCTGGCGGGACGTCAACAGCAACGGCCCTACCCAGATCCTCGATAGGGAGTACGCCACGATGGTCATCGACCATGGTGCGGCGCCGGCGGGAGCGTCCTACGCCTACGCCCTCATGCCCGGCGCAACTCCGGAGCAGACAGCTACGTGGACTGCGCCGCAAGTACTCCGCAACGATGCGAAAGCCCAGGGCGCGAGGATCGGCAAACTACTGGCCGCATCTTTCTGGCAGCCAGCTCAGGTGGGAGAACTCGCTTCTGACAAAGCCGCCGTCGTCTTGTGCTGGCAGTCACCGGGGGTCGCCAAGCTCGCGGTGTCGGATCCGACGGGATCTGCCGCTGAGGTAGTTCTGATCCTCGCCGGAACCAAATTCACGCGCGTGAATTCTGCAGCGAGGGTCCAACTGGAGCGCGACGCAACAGGGACGCTCACGCTGCGGGTGCCTACCGCCGGACGCGCAGGATCCAGCGTGAACTTCGAACTGCTCCCATAGCACCTGCTTCACATCAATTCCGGCTGAACAATAGGAGAAATTGTGAATGACTCAAGTCACCCGCACGCCGCGACTCTGGACGGCGAAGGCCGGGAATCCGGAGTTTCCCGACGAACGCTGATGCTCGGCGGCGCCGCGCTCGGGCTCCTCGGTCCGGCCTTGTTTCCCGGCTCCGCTCAAGCAAGCCAGGAGACCGCCTCGGTGCCTAGGGCGAACCTGCTGGACACGACCACCGAGGCCGTCTACCAGACCTCGTTCGAGGACTCGGACGTCGGGTGGGTATCGGACTACACCGCCTACGACTCGACACAACACCGCACCGGCAATGCGTCGCTGCGCTACACCCGGGCATACAGCACCACCTATGTCTTTGCCGGCAAAAAGATCCCAGGGACCACCGACGCGTTCGTTCCCGTCTCGGCCTCGGTGTGGGTAAAGACCGCCGGCATGCAAAACGGCGGGGCGTCGGTCTGCGTGGAATGGTACGCCGAAGACGGCACCTTCCTCACCGGCGGCTACACCGGCACAACCCAATCCACCGAGTGGGTCCAGCTGACCGTGCCGCCACAGGCGGCACCGGCCGGAGCCGCCTACATGAAGGCCATCTTCTTCCTCAGCCGCGGCGCCACCGGAACGGCCTGGTATGACGACCTCACCATCATCAAATACACAGCGCGCCTCCTGCGTGCGACCCTCGCGGCCCCGGCCTATCGCGGCCTGCTCATCCCCGGCGAACACCAGGAAATCGACCTTCGGATCGGAGTTTTCCCCCCGTCAGGAAGCCCCGCCACCGACTACCAAATACAGGTCGAACTCAGCGACGCCGCCGGCAAGCGCGTCGACACCAAATCCTTCAAGGGCTCGTCCCAGCTGAGGTACACCAGCCCGGTCTCGAGGCTGCGCGACGGGTCCTACCAACTGCGGGTGAGCGCGCGCACCCGAGACGGTGCCACCGCGTCCGAGAAGACGTTCCCCCTCCGGAAGCTCCGTATGGATGAGGTGCCAACGAGCTATCTCGACTCGCACGGAAGGGTTCGGCGCAACGGCGAGCTGTACTTCCCAATCGGAGCGTACAACGGGCCGACCACCGTGCAGAACCTCGACGATCTCAGATACGCGGGGTTCACCACGGTTCTGTCCTACCACGTACCGTCCCCGCAAATCCTCAACGAGACCCAAGCGCGCGGGATGACGACCCTGTTCAATGATCAGAATGCCGACGCCAACCAGATCAACCAGTACAAAGGCCACCCCTCGCTCCTGGGCTGGTACATCAACGACGAGACCCCCGCCGACAGCCAGGCCGGCCGCCTCCGTCCGCGATATACGTCGGTTACTGACAACGATCCCAACCACCCGAGCTACTCGGTCGACTACCGCGTGTGGGCCGGTGACGACGCCCAGTATGTCACCGACGCCTTCGGAACGGACCCTTACCCGATCTTCGGCAAGCCGACCGACATCCCCCGCCGTGTCTTCACCCACACCGAAGCAACCGTGCGGGAGTTGCCCAACACTGCGATCTGGCCGGTCATCCAACTGCACAACCTCGGCAACTACAAGCACTTCGGAATGCGTCCGCCGAACCTGGCCGAGGTCCGGAGCATGTCGTGGCAGGCCATCGTGGCCGGTGCGACCGGACTGCTGTACTACTCCCGATTCGACATCGAGAACGACGTCAGTGGTGTCCCGTACCGCACGCTACTGGACAACGCGAAGACGGTCGTGGCCCAGATCCGGGAGCTCTCGCCGGTCATCCTCTCCACAGAACGAGCGTCATCGATCCGGGTCGCTGGCGATGATGAGCTGCGGTGGACCACGCGACGCTTTGGTAACCGTGATTACCTATTCATGGTCAACCTGTCCGAAGAAGCCCGCACGGTCTCATTCGCCGGGCGGGGAAACGATCCGGTGCAGGTGCTCTACGAACGCCGGAACCTCGTTAAGACAAAGGGCAGGTACAACGACGACATCGAAGGACTCGGCGTGCGGCTCTTCCAGATATCGTGATCTAGCCCGACAGGCCGATCGCCGAGCCAAGTCGTCGGGACTCGCACAGGCGCACCGCGCGGCCCGGCGACACACAAAAGGGAACCACCAGATCTGGTGGTTCCCTTTGGTAAAAACTGAGGCCCTACCCGAAACATGAACCACATCCACGTTCCAAGTAAGACCTCTACGGTGGGCGTCCTACAAGCCTATTCGAAACAAAGTAGCGGGTCCGTCAAGCTTCGTTCCTTGATAGACACCCTCCGGGCCAGACCTGAGGTGGTGCGAGAGGAACCGCCTATCCCCCGCCACTTCACCCACCTCAGTGCCGAACAAACCAAGGCACTGGCTGAGGACTACCGGGCAGGGATGCGGGTCAAGGAGCTGGCCGCCAAGTACGGGATCAGCCGAGAGACTATTAGCAAGCATCTCCGCCGCCACGGCATCGCGCCACGCAAGGTCGGTCTGGACGCGCAGCAGATCAAGGAAGCAGTCAGGCTCTACGAACAAGGTGACTCACTGGCGACGATTGGCAAGCGGATGGGTGTGACTGCTCATACGGTGCGGTCACGGTTGATTGAGGCGGGCGTGAAGATGCGGAGTTCGTATGAGCATTTACTCAGCGATACCCGTGACAGAAAAGTCTGAAAATTAGGACTGGATGTCGTCTGCAGTTCGCCATTCAAGCGAAGATTCTGATTTGGTGGCGTTGGTCCAGTCTTCATTAAGGCTACTAGGGAAAGTTCTCGGTGGCTCAGGTCCGTCAAACTGCCACTGCGAATCGAGATCACTGGTCCCTCCGACACCGAAGTACCAGCCACCGATAGTCCGACGCCATGCGTACCAAGCCTGTTTGTCTTTACGTACCTTCATCTCAACGGAAGGATCGAGCGTCACCTTGCGCAGGTGGTAATCGCTATACACCAGATCGAGATCAGCCTGAAAGTGTCCGTGCCGGTTTCGGTGCTGCCCCATCTGGCTATAGAACAGTTGCGTCAGCGCCTGTTTGGTCGCGCTGAACTCGCGTCTGTCCAGTTGTCGGCCCTGGTCGTCGACACCTTTGACACCAGCAAAATCCTTGAGTCGCTTTTGATGGGTACGTTGAGCCGCAACCTTCTCTCGGTCCGCCTCTCGATAGGCCCTCATGGTCTTTAGTGCATCCCGGAAGGTGGCCACCTTGGCAACATCCACCCTCCACCTGCCAATGAAAGACGATGCAAGATGTGCGCTGAAGTGCAGACCAAGCACCACTGCCAGCCTGACGCGAAGCGGTAGCTTAACTTGGTCGTTGAAGGTCGTGAGCGACCGGAGAATCATCTCGCAACTCATGTAAAACGCCAGGAAGTAGATAAGCAGCAAGAGAAGCAGCGGCAACCAGACAGACAACGCAAAGGTCGACACCATCTTCGGGACCTCGGCGGGATCCCAGGCATTCGCCAGCGCGACAGCCGTTTGGATGATCAGCCACAAAACGATACCGGCGATGATCACATTCGCGACCGTACCTACACGACGTGAGGCCTGCTCCTTCTGATGCGCCGCAAACGCAGCCATGATCCCGAGGAAGCCAAGCACGATCTGAAGCGGAATTTCACCCCAAATCGGCAGCGAGTACAGGCCCAGATAGAACACGAGGAAAGCTGAGACTCCAAGTGTTTCCTTGATCGCTTGCCGAACAAGAACCGTGCCCGATGCCACCTTATTAGCCCTGAAGACCATAGGAAGGCCAGTGAAAATAATAATAATTGCCGTGTCTTTCAAGAGGGCGTTATTCCAAAACCCTAGCTCCCACGCGCCAAACACGACCAGTATCGCGTAAGCGAAGTAGATTCCAAGGACGATAAGAATGGGTCGAACGAAGAATGACCATAATACATCACGCAAGGCGGGCCCAACGCTCGTCCGTATCTTTGGCGCCAAGAAGAGAATGGCGATTACGCCGATAGTCACGATGATCGATGCTATTTCCCTGTTCGTAAATTCAATCACACAGTATTCCTTGATAGCCGCCTGGGATTAGCCAGCTCGGCGAGATCTTCTAGCGCTGCGAGCAGGACCTTCTGGGCAATCTGCGCGGTGATCAATCTCGGTTCGAAACCCTCCGAGATTTGCTGTCGTGGGTGAATATAGTTCCGGAATTTACGGACGTGATCGGCATGGCTCATTACGTCCTCCCTCAGGATTCCAAGCGCACGGGACACGACAATCAGCTCGGCAAGTGTCCAGGATTCAAGTGGCTTGACCTTGCCTTTCAGGGTGGGTGCCGCCGAAGACGTCGTGTACTCGGACGCATGAGATTTTGCCAACTCTGCCAAAAGCCCTTCAAGAGTGCTGCCGACGAGGAAGATGACCGCCAGTGGCGCATCCGCCTTCAAGCACTTGTCGATCTCCACAAGGCGTGCTCGAACGACATCCTGGGTGCTCAGTTCGACCGGAAGCGAGCTAATCTGCCACTCCCCTAAGTCGCGAGCCAGAAATGCGAGATCAGCCGCTGACTCTTCAGTAGGACCTGTCTGGAACTGGCTCTCCAGTTCCAGGGCGATCTGTTGCTCTGAGGGTGTCGGCTCAACACCACCGAGGAGGTTGCTGAGGCGCCAATGCTCGAGTAATTCCAAGTCGAGCTTAGCCACATCAGCCGATGACTCCTTATTCCAAATTCCACGCAGGATGTTGGCCTTCGAGCCCACGTACCGGCTGTACGGATCAAAAGAAAGAGAGTTCCCAACAAACTGTTTGAACGTCTGATTCGTAAAATCGAGCACATAGCCCGACGACATGCCGAACAACTTCTCGAGCTTCAGAATGTCGCCGTTACTTAGATTGGCCATCAGCCCCTTGTCCTTCATCAATCTTAATCCACGCCACACGGAGCTTAGCCATGGACTCAGCACTACCGAGCTGTCGGAACTGATTGTTCAACGAGACGACTTCCATGCGGGCAACGCTTGATCCAAAATTCGTGAGGGTCGACTCGCTCACCTTAACTTTGCTTCCATAGGCAAGGACATAGACCCGCGGCTGATCGAACAGCTTCAAGAAGTCAGCCTCGGAGATGGTCGTTCGCCCCCAGTTCACGAGCCGTGCATGATGCGCCTTCAACTTGGCAAGTGATCCCACCCGCAGATCGTTCTCGATGATCTGAGCCGAGTTGATGATCTGTGATCGGACATCGCGGACTTTGACGTCAAAGTCACGCTTCACATGGACAACATATGTGTTGGTTCCACCTGATACGAGGCCATCAAAGAGCTCAACGTTGTCGGTCAGGACGCGGTCACCATTGATAAAGACGTCGGCCTCGACGGATGTCTCGTTGTATGTTCCCTCTGAATCAGCCAGGCCGCGGCAGCAGCAGCCGCAGCGGCCGCAGCAGAAGCAGCACGACGCGCCGCTCTTGCAGCGCAAGCAGCAGCCCAGATCGCCCAAGCGGCCGCAGCGAACCTGCGAATGAACAACGAAAACGCTGCGGACAACCAAGCAGCAGCAGGATCAGCCGGAGCGACAGGAGGGGCCAGCGGGGCCGGTGGCGACCCCGAGAACCCTTTCAAACGGAGTAAATTCTCGAGAGCGAACAAAGCGACAACAGAAGCTGCCAAGGCAAAAACCGAAGTTTGCCCGTATTGTGGGGAGCGGCCTCCTAGCACGCTTGACCACATCAAAGCCTTGAAGGATATCTGGGAGTCAGGCGGCAAGGAGATGACACGAGAGGTGAGGTCGCGCCTCGCTAACGACCTCAGGAACCTTATAGGCGCGTGCAAATCCTGCAACTCCGCAAAGCAATCCTCCGAGCTTGGGCCCGGTGTGGGGCAGTGGTGGCCGAAAGCATGGAATGACTGGTGGCCGTTTGGAGGACCATAAGATGGACAGCGTAGATGCAGTTGATGCCCACTATCGAAAGTGTGTAGGTGGCGAGCCGGAGTACATGAGGTTCGCCCAGGACCGAGGACTAATTGGGTTACTTGAGTGGCCTAAAGGATCGTCCAAGATTGGGCTGCACATATATGCCACCTTTGGTCTTCATGCGCTGGTGCATGGGAGTCCGTCCCATGGGCTAGGCCATGGTTTCGAGATTTTTGCCGCCGTCGACGCCGGAACCGACGAGTTCAGGAGTGCCCTGGCAATGATGGCCAATGATCTAGTCACGGACCAGACCGTCGTGCAACCGGGAGAAACGGTCACCTACGAGAACTCACACATTATCGAGGGTCTGCAATTCACGTCCTGGTTGATGCTGGAGAGCTATGACAACCTCATACCTGACTTATCGCTGTCCGATGGCGGACACGTTGTATTCCTGTACGCGACACCCATATTCCGCGAGGAAGCACAGTACCTCCGGGAGAACGGGCTCGAAGCACTTTTTGATGTGTGGGAAAAAGATAACCCACGACTCGAGGACCTTGGCCGGGGCGTTCCCCCGTCCCTCCGCTAGCGAGGGGCGGATGGGGCGTGCCTTAAAGCTTGAATGAGCTGGGCTAGGTCTACCTGGCACTGAGTGATAGTGAATCTGCTCCAACCATGCTGAGCATCTCGGCCGCATGTCTCGCATGCGTGGCAGCATCCGAGTCCCTCTGCGGAGATCAGCGAAAATCCTGCTGCGCTTCCGCGCCGGCTCTGGCACATTCGGGCTCAGCCTTTGTGGCAGCTGGCCCTAAGTTGCTTCAAATCCGGAATGTGGTTGTACAGAGTACCTGGGCTCACGCCGAGTAGCTTGGCGATAGATATGATGCTGGATTCGGGGTTGGGCAGCATGTCCCTGGCGGCACGGATGATGTCCGGCGTGGCGACGCTGGGCCGTCCGCCGACACGGCCCCGCGCCCTCGCTGCGGCAAGGCCTTCATGAGTTCCGGCGACGATCAGTTCCCGGATGAATTCGGCCAACGCAGCGAAGACGTGGAAAACAAGCCTGCCGCCCGGGGTCGTGGTGTCGAGGTTTTCGTGCAGCGAAGTGAATCCGACGCCAAGACTTCTTAGCCGACCCACGGTGGTGATGAGATCCTGGAGCGACCGTGAGAGCCGGTCGAGGGACGGCACCACAAAGGTGTCACCTGCTTCCAGAAAGCGCAGGCAGGAAACGAGCTCCGGCCGTTCGCCGTCCCGTCCGGACTTCTTCTCGACAAAAATGCGTCGACACCCGGCAGCCTTGAGCGCGTCGATCTGCCGCTCAAGGTTCTGCCCTCCGGTGGACACCCGGGCGTTATCCGACCAATGCCATGCCGAGAAATGTACCGTGGACGCGCCTGAGAGTACATAGCTCTCGGACACGGCCCATGGAACACGACACGCCGCGATTCCCGAGTTGGCCAGCGAGTGTTCCATGGACGGCCGTTTGTGAGACAGATCGAAAAGTCGGCGGATCACTGACCGATCAGAAGCTTTGGACCTTCGGGTGGTCGGCGACGATCAATGGCGTGAATAGCCCAGTGACGACCACTCAAAGTAAGGGTCTGGTTTGGCCAACCTCAGTGGAGATCGTTGTGCCTACATTTGCCGCGCGAACCAATCGACAGGCATCGCTCACACAGCAGAAGAAGGACTCCTGACCTGGTTCCAGTCCGAATGGCTAGTGGACCCGCGCCCGCTGGCAGCCGATGTGTGGGTGTTCTCACCGGACTTCCAACGCATACTCGTCGTTCAGCACCGCTGGCGCGGCCTCGTACCTCCCGGCGGACGAGTGGAACCCGGCGAGACGCCGCGCGAGGGCGCAATTCGCGAACTCGCGGAAGAGACAGGCGTTGAACTCCTTATTGCCGAACGCCCGGCTTTCGCAGCTGCCCGCTCATACCGCTCAGACTGGACAGCGACACTGAACTTGTCTTACTGGACGACCGCCGACCCCGCAACGGAACTCCTGCCGGAGGTTGGCCAACCCGCGCGCTGGGTCGACGTCCGCTCTGACTGGCGAACGTTCCACAAACCGGATGCGGCTGTGATCGCCCGGTTTGCAGAACAACAGAGCACCTATTGACGGCTACGGCTTTTTGCCGCATTGAATGGAGGCATTTGCATTGATTCGCCGTCCACTCGGCGGCCAATCCAGAGACAGCGGATATTTGGTGACAGGCGGCCCAGCTCCCGCTTGTTTTACTTGGGGGCATGGAACCATCAGATGGCAGCGACCGCGTCCTGCAAGCCGACGGGCTGGTCAACGCCCGCGATCTCGGTGGACTCAGGCGCGCGGATGGAACCTTCACACCGCGCGGGGTGTTTTTCCGAAGCGAAAACGTCGACTGGCTTACCCCGGCGGGATGGCAACACCTCTACGACGCCGGGATCCGCACCATCGTTGACCTCCGCCAACAACGCGAGCGTGACACGGACACCCAGGAGCGTCCCGGCTGGCTCACCACGATCCATGTCGATCTCGACGGCCTTGAGAACACCGAGTTCTGGGCGGACTACTGGGACAACGGGCTGGTGGGCACCGCACTCTATTTCCTACCCCACCTCGCGGCAATGCCCGAACGAGCAGGCGCGGCTCTGTCCTCGATCGTGAACGCTCCATCAGGCGGGGTCTTGTTCCATTGCATGGGAGGCAGGGACAGGACCGGGATAATTGCCATGCTGCTGCTCTCAGCGATTGACGTCCGGGATGAGGCCATCGTGGATGACTACCTTGAAACAGTAAGGCTAGGCGATTTGCGAGCCGCCAGTAGCAACCGGAATAATGTCGAGCCCCTGCTCAACGAACTCTGCGAACGCCACGGCACTACCACCGAAGAGGCCTTCCGCGCAGCGTTGGACGGTCTTGACCTCGACAGGTTCATCGAAGAAGCAGGGCTCAGCCACAACGACGTCGCCGCACTCGCCACCTGGCGCGGTAACGTCGACAACGGTGGCGCAGCGGCCATTTGAAGCCACGATTTCCCGCCAGGCTTACGGACACTTTGCCGTCCCCGCCGGCGTCACTGTTTCTCTATGCTCCCGATGTCCGGCATCGTCACCGCTAGGCTCTAAGCCTACGAGGTGATTGGGGGGGAACATGGGAATCTCTGACGACGGCGATTCGGCAATGGAGTCGAGGCTTCGCCGCTCTCCGGCGTTTGTCCGGTTCTGGCTGGCCTCGACGGTGTCCGATTTCGGCACCTACATAACGACCCTAGCGTTGTCCGTTCTGATTCTTGTGACGATGAACGGCACACCGTTGGACCAGGGCCTGGTCAATGCGGCCAGGTGGACCCCGTATCTGCTCTTCGGTTTGGTTGCCGGAGTCTGGATTGACCGATTCCCTCGCCGAACGGTACTCATCGGCGGAGACCTCGGCCGTGGCCTGATCCTTACCGGCGTATGCGTCAAGGCAGTAACAGGGGCACTCTCGGTTCCGACGCTGATAATCCTGATGTTCACCTTTGGAACCCTCGCACTGACCAGTGACGCCGCGTACCAGAGCTTCATCCCCCAACTGGTCCCCAGATCTCTACTGATCAAGGCAAACGCCCGACTCCAGCAAAGCGACACCGTGGCCCAAACAACGGGAAGCGCCGTAGCCGGCGGTCTGGTCGCCTTCGTGACCGCCCCTATCGCTCTGCTTGTGGATGCTGCCTCATTCTTCTTCTCGGCAGCGGTGCTCCTTACCCTGGAACGACCATCCGGCCAGCCGCCGGTTCGAAGCAAACAAAGGCTTCGCCATAAGGTCGGGGAGGGTCTGCGCTGGGTTTACGGCCATACCCATCTGGCGCCCTTGGCGTGGAGTACCCACATCTGGTTCATCGGCTCCGCCATCCTCGGTGCTGTCTTGCCGACGGTGATCCTGAATAACCTTCGTTTGGGTGCCCTGGGGTTGGGTTTGGTGATTGGGTGTTCCGGAATCGGGGCCGTCATCGGCACCACACTGTCCACCCGGCTCGGGCATCGGTGGGGTACAGGCAACGCAATTGTGGCTGCACGCCTGGCCCAACCCTTTGCCATCGCGTTGGTGGCATTGGCGCCCCTCGCTGCCGGTGGGGCCCATGCCGGAGAGACCTACGGTTCTCCGCTGCACTGGCCGGAAGAGTTGTGGGCTGCATTTGCCCTGGCCGCCTTCGGGCAGCTGCTGTTCGGCATGGCCATGGGAGTCGAAGGGCCACTGGAAATGGGGTACCAGCAGGCTGTGACGCCGGACAGGCTCATAGCCCGCATGAGTGCCACGAGGCGTTCACTCAACCGGGGAATGATCGTCATCGGAGCCCCCTTGGGCGGCCTTATAGCCACCGTCGCGGGTACCGATACGGCCCTTTGGGCGGCCGCCGTCTTCCTGCTTCTGGCCTCCCTGGTGCTTCTGTTCTCAAGGTTCAGGGAGGCATGGATAGAAGTCCACCAACTTTCCGACGAAGAAGCACTCATTCCCTAGACGGTGGCCACGAACTCTCTCGGTGCCCGATAAGTCGATCGCTATGAGGGCCTGACGGTGTAGCGTCCGACTTCTCCCCGGTCGGTCGTGACGATTCGGTCTAGAACGCCTCCGCAGCGTTCGATAGTCTTCACCGAGGGAGTGTTGTCCATAAAACAGCTCAGCAGCACTCTATTCATACTGCGGGCCTTCGCCAGGCAAAGCATTTCCCGGAGCGCGGCAGCGGCAAGGCCGCGGCCTCTAGCGGACGGCCGGAGGCCATAGCCCACGTGTCCCAGCACGTCCATCTCCTGCACAGATTCGTGGCGCAGAGCGATTCCGCCGAGGACCTCCCCGTCCTCGACTATCCACCGAAAGGTGCCGCCATCGTCGCCAGGCGACACTTCCTTGGCTAAGAGCCGATCGACAAACATACGGAGTCCTTCCGACGATCGGACATCGTCGGTCTCCACCAAACCGAAACCATCCTCGTGGATCCCGGGGCCCCACTCCTCGTGCGCCTCTAGCCATGCCGCATGCAGGGCAACCGAAGGACGGACGAGCAAAGACATAGTCCAACGCTACCCGGCGGTGCGCGATCCGCGAACGAACATTAGGGGTGACATTTAACGGCGCGAAAAGCCCGCCACTTATCGCTGCGATTCACAGGACCATCCCACGGGACAAAGTCCGCGAACGGCTCCGCGACATCGCCGCGCAACGGGAAAAACTGAGTGAGCGAATGGAGGCCGTCGCTGAAGACCTCGGAGACGGCGTCACCCTCATCGACGAGTGCCTCAAGCTCCTTGAGGACCCCAGGAACTCTACAAACGCTGCACCGATGAACAACGCCGCGCTCTCAGCAAGGCACTGTTCGTCAAACTCCTCATCCAGGAAGACACCATCACCGGCCACCACCTGAACGAACCTTTCGCCGAGCTGCACACCCTCCAGCGCGTGCAGAACCTGATCGCTGCCGGCATCAAGGGCCCGGACAAGATCCGCAAACACACCCAAAGCGATCCACGCCAAGAACGCTGGAGAAAACGAAAGAGCCACCCCAACGGGGCGGCTCTTTTGACTCTATGGTGGAGCTGAGGGGACTCGAACCCCTGACCCCCTGCATGCCATGCAGGTGCGCTACCAGCTGCGCCACAGCCCCATATCCTTGCTGCTTCACGAGCCGTGAACTGGTTGGAAATCCCCTCCAGTTTTCGGATTCCTCCGAAGCAACTCAAATATCTTAGAACAGTATTTCCGAAAATTCCAAATCGGGCATATTCAGTTGGTTGGTGCCTTAAAGCCTAGGATTCCTCGACGGCGGGAGCCTTCGCCGAGGCGTCGTCACCGAGTTCCAGATCCACTACCGGGCAGTCTTTCCACAGGCGTTCCAGGGCGTAGAAGACCCTGTCCTCGGAGTGCTGGACGTGCACCACGATGTCGGCGTAGTCCAACAGAACCCAGCGGCCTTCCGACCGCCCTTCGCGGCGGACCGGGCGCAGATCCTGCTTGAGCAGTTCTTCCTCGATGCCGTCGACGATGGCGTTGACCTGGCGCTCGGTGGGAGCCGAGGCGATCAGGAAGACGTCGGTCAGGGCCAGACGTTCGCTGACGTCCAAGGCGATGATGTCCTCGGCGAGCTTGTCCGCTGCCGCGCGGGCGGCGTGGCGGGCCAAGAGGACGGATTGTTCATGTGCAGTCACGGGACTCCTTGTATGCGGCTTCAGGAATGAACGAAGCCTGTTTGGTGGCAAAAGCCGTTGTTGTCAGCGGGAAAGTCCGCTGGTGATCATGATGATGCCCGCAATCAGGGCGATGGCTCCGATGCCCACGAGTCCCAGGACCAGTAGCCGGGTACGCTGGGCGCGCCCAAGTCCCGCCGTCGCGGCATCGAGCGGTTCAAGTCCGTAAGCCGAACTTGCCGAAATGGGCGGATGTTCGGCCGCTTCCGCGAATGCCTCGCCATCGGGCTCAGGGCCCGACGCCGGGCGTCGACCTGCCGCTTTCGCGGCCGCCTCCGCGCGCGCCAGGACTCCTGCCCGGCCGCGCAGGCTGCGGGGCTTGCCTGACGCCGACTGCCCGGGCTTCAGTTTCGGCGCAGGTGAGGTCACGAGAGGAACAAAGGTGGTGCCGGGCGGCTTCATGACGGGACGCTCGAGTCCTGGAACCTTCACGAATTCCAGGGGCGTCACCATGGCCAGGTTGCTGGCCACGGAAGGTTCGACGCGGACCGGACCTGAAGGACGGCTGTTCTGCTCGGCAAGCTTCTGCTTCGCCATGGCCCTCTTGTTGAGGATAGCCTCGCGTTCAGCCTGGGCGATTTGCTCGGCCAGGGCCTCCGGATCCGCCGGCTCGACGTCGGTACCGGAAACCCCGGATTCGGCGGCGGGGACTTTCTGCACCGCTGATTCCATTGCCGCGATATGCTCAAGCTTGTTGGACTGGTTGTTCGCTTGGGCAGCCAAGAGCTCGCGGGCCATCAAGGCCTGCTCCACGGTCATTTCGGGGGCGCCGGGAGGCGGGCCTGCCGTGACCCGGACACCGCCGCCAGGCGATACGCCCGGGCGATCAGGGCCGGACTGCTGCCTGCCGGCGGCCTGGACCGGGACACTGGACGTCCTCGGCCCGGATCCGGGTGCCGGGACAACGGGGATCGCCGAGGTGCCCGGGGCAACTTCTTCCTGCAATTGCTGCAGGCGCAACTGGCGGCGCGTGGGCGGACCGCCGCGGGAAAGCTGCTGCTCCTTATCCGCGAGTTCCTTGATGGCGCGGAGTGCGGCGCGGTCGCGTGCACGGGCCTGCGAAGAACGTTCCGAGGCGGGTTTGGCGTCCAGCGGAGCATCGGCCACCCGGCGCACCCGATTGGCCGAAGCTCCACCGGACGCGTGGTTGGCGTCGTCGGTGGTAACGGCCTCGGCTGCTGCGGGACTTGCGCCGGTTTCTTCCACGCGTGCGTCCCGGGCTCGTCGAAGCTCGCGCCGGCTAGGGATGGGGGGCTGTTCCTGGCTCATTCAAAACTCACTCGGTACGGGCTTGGTGTTCTGATCCGGTCATAGCATGCAGGGGCTCCCCCATGCCGGGTTTGCCCGAGTACAGCTTGTATTTGGCGATGTACTGCACTACTCCATCAGGCACGAGATACCAGACCGGATTGCCTGCACCCACGCGGGCACGGCAATCCGTCGAAGAAATCGCCATTGCGGGCACTTCCAGCAGGCTGACGTCCTCCCTGCCCATGCCATCAAGGACATGACCGGGCCGGGTGACACCGACAAAATGCGCCAAGGTCCAAAGCTCGTCGACGTCTTTCCAGGACAGGATCTGCGCCAAGGCGTCCGCGCCCGTGATGAAGAACAGGTCCGCATCCGGCCTCTGGGTCCGCAGATCCCTGAGGGTGTCGATGGTGAACGTGGGACCGGGGCGGTCCACGTCCACGCGGCTCACCGTGAAATTGGGGTTGGAAGCCGTGGCAATGACCGTCATCAAGTACCGGTGCTCAGCTTCGCTGACCTGCTTGTGCGACTTCTGCCAGGGCTGTCCGGTGGGCACGAAGACCACCTCGTCCAAGCGGAACTTGGCAGCAACCTCACTGGCAGCAACCAAGTGGCCGTGGTGGATGGGATCGAAGGTCCCACCCATCACGCCCAAGCGAAGTCGGCGCCCCGTTTCCTCGAAGGGTTTTGCGGCGGAAATGTTAGTGACCCAGCCCTGGGTGCTTGGCCGGGTGCTGGCGGTGCGGGTCTGAGTGCTCGTCGACCGCGTCGTGACGGTTGCCAAGGTTCGTGTAGGAGACCGCCACGAACATCAGGACCAGGAGGATGGAGAAGATGGTGATGCCGAAGACGATAGGAGGAGCCCACAACGGCGCCGGTGCCTCGCTTTCGCCCCCTTGAGCGAGAATGGAAATGGCGATCTGCTGAAACTGCATTTTCTCCCCTAGCGGTTCAAACGTTTTCGACGGCGGATCCTCCCACCGTTCAGGACTTCTGTTCTATGGTACAGCGTCGCTAGCCGCGGACCTGGCCTTCACCCTGGACAATCCACTTCGTGGTGGTCAGCTCTGTGAGGCCCATGGGACCGCGTGCGTGCAGCTTCTGGGTAGAGATTCCTACCTCGGCACCAAGGCCGAGCTCACCCCCATCGGTGAAACGCGTGGAAGCGTTCACGATGACCGCCGCAGAATCGATGTCCGCAATAAACTTCTCCGCGTTCGCCAGATTGTTCGTCAGGATGGCCTCGGTGTGGCCGGTCGACCATTTGCGGATGTGCGCGACTGCCTCGTCGAGGTTGTCCACCATGGCAACTGCGAGGTCGAGGTCCATGTATTCCGTGGCCCAATCGACGTCGTCGGCGGGGACTGTGTCAACGGAGCCGGACAGCGCTGCTTGAATCCGGGAGTCGACATGCAGGGTGACCCCGGCGGAACGAAGTGCGGCGGCGACGGCGGGCAGCACCGTGGATTTCGAGTGCACCAGGAGAGTTTCGACAGTGTTGCAAACGCTGGGGCGCTGGGTCTTGGCGTTAAGCAGGATATCGACGGCCATCTCTTCGCTGGCGGACTCGTCGATGAAGATGTGCACATTTCCCTCGCCGGTCTCAATGACGGGCACGGAAGAGTTGTTCACCACAGTCTGAATCAGGTCCCGTCCACCACGCGGAATCAGCACGTCCACCCGGCCACGGGCACGCATCAGGACGTTCGCGCCCTCGCGGCCGAATTGGTCGACGCTCTGCACGGCGTCGGCAGGCAACCCGACGGATTCCAGCGCATCGCGGAGGATGGTCACAAGGGCTGCGTTGGTGTGGGCAGCGGCCGATCCGCCGCGCAGGATCACTGCATTGCCGCTCTTCAGGGCGAGTCCCGCGATGTCGACTGTGACATTGGGGCGGGCCTCATAGATCGCTGCGACGACTCCCATGGGCACATTGACTTGGCGCAAGCGCAGTCCGTTGGGGAGGGTCTGGCCTCGGACGACGTTTCCCACGGGATCCGGCAGGCCCGCCAGGTTTTCAAGGGCCGCCACAAGGCCGTCGATGCGGGCAGGTGTCAGGGTCAGGCGGTCCAGCATGGCAGCGGAGGTTCCGTTGTTGCGGCCGGACTCAACATCCTTCGCATTGGCGGCGAGGATGGACCCCTGCTTTTCCCGGAGGGCTGCGCCAATAGCGTGCAGGGCGCGGTCCTTCCAGGCACGGTTCGCCTGGGCCATGTGCCGCGCGGCCTGCCGTGAGCGGTCCGCGATCGAATGCACGGCCGCCTCCACTTGCTCGGGGGTGAGCGGCGCGTTTCCCGTCTCCGGAGTTTCCGGCACCTGGGCGGCATTGCCAGCAGCCAGGGCGTCAGTCATCACAGGAGAATCAGGGGTAAGGGCCTCAGTCATTCTCCAAGTTTAGTGGAGCGGGCCTGCTGGACCAGCACGAGGTCGTCAACATGAACAACTACGCGGTCATATCCGCGGCCAAGGTCCTTGGCGAGTTCCTTGGTGGAACGGCCAAGCATGCGGGGAAGCTCCTCCGCCGAGTAGTTCACCAACCCCCTGGCAATCACAGTGCCTTCGACAGAAGCCATCTCCACGGGATCGCCAGGCTCGAAGTCTCCCTGCACCGACGATATTCCGGCGGGCAACAGGGAGGTGTGGCGGTCGCGCACGGCCTTGACGGCGCCGTCGTCGAGCACCAAACGGCCCCGGACCGAAGCGAGGTGGGCCAGCCAGAGCAGGCGGACGGGTTTGCGGTTGCCGTTGATGGCGAACCACGTGCCCACGTCCTCGCCTGCCAGTGCGGCGGCGGCATTGGCCGTGGAGGTGACGAGGGCATGGATCCCGGAGCCTGCGGCGATCGACGCAGCCTCCACCTTGGTGGTCATGCCTCCGGTTCCGACGCCGGCTTTACCGGCCTTACCGATGGTCACGTCGACAAGGTCAGCGGGACCGGTGACAAGCGGAATGCGCTTGGCACCCAATGACGGCGGACCATCGTAGAGGGCGTCGACGTCGGACAGCAGGACCAAGGCGTCCGCCCGGACAAGGTGGGCCACCAAAGCGGCCAGACGATCGTTGTCGCCAAAACGGATTTCGTGCGTCGCCACGGTGTCGTTTTCGTTCACGACGGGCACGACGCCGAGGTTCAGCAAACGGTCCAGCGCCCGGTATGCGTTGCTGTGCTGCGTGCGCCGCATCAAGTCATCCGCCGTCAAGAGCACTTGGCTGACCGTGACCCCGTGCGCGGCAAAAGCCTGCGAATAGCGCGCCATCAAAAGCCCTTGGCCCACACTGGCCGCAGCCTGCTGCGTGGCGAGGTCCTTGGGACGCTTGGCGAGGCCGAGCGGCGCGAGACCCGCCGCGATGGCACCGGAAGAGACCAGGATGATCTCCGTCCCGGAATTGCGCTTCTCAGCCAGGGCGTGGACGAGCGCCGTCAGCGCTTTCTCCGAGATGCCGCCTTTGATGCTGGTCAGCGAAGACGAACCCACTTTGACGACGATCCGCTTGGCGCCGGCCAGTGCCTGGCGTTCGGCGGAGTCGTCGCCTTCGGTGACTTCAGCGATGCGGGCCGTGCTAGTCGTCATTTTCGGCTTCCAGGCCGCTTTCCTTCAGGGGCTTGGGTAGACGACGTCCGCTGACGGACTCAGTCCAGATGCCCGCCTTCCGCTCGGCTTCGAGCTCGGCGCGTGCTGCAGCCTTGGCCTCGCGGCGTTCGAGCTGCTCGTCGCGCTTCTGCGAACGGGTGGGGCGGTCGCCGATGTCGGCAACACGGATGTCCGTTCCTCGAGGCGTCGCCAGGAGTTCGGCGCCCGCCATCATGGTGGGCTCCCAGTCGAAGACGACGCCGTCCTCTTCGCCGATCACCACGGTGTCACCCGGAACGGCACCCATCTTGAACAGTTCGTTTTCGATGCCGAGCTTGGCCAGGCGATCGGCCAGGTAGCCAATGGCTTCCTCGTTCGTGAAGTCGGTCTGCTTGACCCAGCGGACCGGCTTGTCCCCGAGCACGCGGAAGAGCGGCTCGAGGTTCTTTTCCTCGCGGCGGATCTTGAAGCCGGACTCGTTGACGGCACGGGGGCGGAGGACGGGCGCTGCCACCTTGGGAGGCGCGGCGGCAACGGCTTTGCGCGCGGCCATGACGATCTCGCCCATGGCGAAGCTCAGTTGGCGCAGGCCTTCATGGCTCGTGGCCGAGACTTCGAAGACGCGGTAGCCGCGCTGTTCCAGTTCGGGACGGACGAACTCGGCCATGTCCCGACCATCGGGCAGGTCCACCTTGTTCAGGACAACAAGCTTGGGACGTTCGTTCAGGGGGACCACTTCGCCGTCAACACCGGCGTAGCTCATGTCCACGGCGTACTTGTCCAGCTCTTGCTCGATGATCGCAAGGTCGGAGAGCGGATCCCTGTCCGCTTCCAAGGTTCCGCAGTCCAGCACGTGCACCAGCGCGGCACAACGCTCGACGTGCCGCAGGAAGTTGTGGCCCAGGCCCTTGCCCTCGCTCGCCCCTTCGATCAGCCCGGGAACGTCTGCGATGGTGAACCGGACCTCACCAGCCTGGACTACGCCAAGGTTGGGGATCAGGGTAGTGAACGGGTAGTCGGCGATCTTGGGCCGCGCAGCTGACATCGCCGCGACAAGGCTGGACTTGCCCGCAGAGGGGAAGCCAACCAGCGCGATGTCCGCGATGGACTTCAATTCCAGGACGATGTCGCTGGAGTCGCCTTCAGTACCGAGGAGGGCGAATCCGGGAGCCCTGCGCTTCTGCGAAGACAACGAAGAGTTACCAAGGCCGCCCAGGCCGCCTGCAGCGGCGATAAACTCGGTGCCTTCACCTACAAGGTCAGCAAGGACAACGCCGTCCTTGGTCTTGACCACGGTGCCGTCCGGTACGGGAAGCACGAGAGTTTCACCGTTCTTGCCGCCGCGCCAGTCACCCATGCCGGGGCCACCGTTGGTTGCGTGGCGGTGCGGTGCGTGGTGGTAATCAAGCAAAGTGGTGGTCTGGGCATCAACGCGCAGGATGACGTCGCCGCCGTTACCGCCGTTGCCGCCGTCGGGTCCGCCCAGGGGCTTGAACTTCTCGCGCTTAACAGAGACACAGCCGTGGCCGCCTGTTCCGCCGGATACGTGAAGTACTACCCGGTCTACGAAGGTCGCCACGTGTTTCTCCTCTAACTGGAAATTACTGCTTGAAGTGCGTGTTGCGCCGCTGTTGCGCCGCCCGCACTAGTAAATTCTAGTGCGGTTAAAAAGACAGGTGGAGCGGGCCATACGGCCCGCTCCACCCGTTCAGAACGTGTTATTACTCTGCAGCTGCAGCAGCAACGATGTTCACTACGCGACGGCCGCGGCGAGTACCGAACTCAACCGCACCTGCCTGCAGGGCGAACAGGGTGTCGTCGCCACCGCGGCCGACACCGGCGCCCGGGTGGAAGTGGGTGCCGCGCTGGCGGACGATGATCTCGCCTGCGGAAACGACCTGGCCACCGAAGCGCTTTACGCCGAGGTACTGGGCGTTGGAGTCACGACCGTTGCGAGTGGAGCTCGCGCCTTTTTTATGTGCCATTTGAAATGCCTGCCTTTAAAATTCTGGGGAATCTGTTGAAAACCTGAACAGCAACCAGTGGTTACTTGATACCGGTGATCTTGATCTTGGTGAGTTCTTGACGGTGACCCTGGCGCTTCTTGTAGCCGGTCTTGTTCTTGAACTTCTGGATGACGATCTTCGGACCACGGAGGTCTTCGAGGATCTCAGCCGTAACCTTGACCTTGGCCAGATCCGCAGCAGCGGAGGTGACCTTGTCACCGTCCACCAGGAGCAGTGCGGGCAGCTCAAGGGTGCTGCCGGCTCCACCGGGGACGCGGTTCAGGGTTACGTAGTCTCCAACGGAAACCTTTTCTTGGCGGCCGCCTGCGCGGACAATCGCGTACACCACTTGGGCACTCACTTCTCTCGACGTTTATTACTAAATTTGCGTGCGGAACCCCGATCCGAAAACGGGCCTGGTTCACGCTGTGCCTCAACGCCGTGGACTCCGGTACGGAATCCATGAGTCATCCCTCGAATAGTTCCAAATGAAAGGTAAGTTCCAAATGAACGGTTTCTAGGGGCATAACCCAAGTGTTGGCGTAAGCACCGAAGATCTAGATTACGCTAGTTTCGCCTTCGGCTGCAAATGAGGCCAGGTCCGGAGGCTGCCACGTGATGGCTGCCACACACTGGCTATGTCGCCATCCGGTACCGTGCCCGTCCACCTTACCCTGCCGGCCGGGAAAAGCTCGGATCCTCACGCCGACACGCTGCAGCGCCCGCGGAAATAGGCCTGGCTACCGTGCCTCCGCCCCAGAAAACGGGCTCAGGCGTGCAATCTTGGAGCATCGAAGAACGCCGTTTCATAACGGCAGGATTGGGCAAACGCCTCCATCATAGCGGCGCGCTCCGTTGGCGACGCGGCCTGCGCGGCGGCATCCGTGATGTCGATCGCCGTGCGGGTGGCCGCTGCGAACGCCTCGTCTGCGTAAGTGCGCAGCCAGTCCGCGTAAGGGTGCTCGTCCGACGCTCCCGCCTGAACATAGCCAAGGTGGAGCTGCTGTCCCACTTCGGCGTACAACCAGTAGCAGGGAAGCACGGCAGCCAGCAGCACGGCATAGCTGCCCGATACCGAAGCCGCCAGCAAGTGGTCCACGTAGGCCTTGGTGACTGGGCCAAGCTCTCCGCTCACCTGGCGTCCGCTGAGCCAATTCCGGTGCAGCTCGGACTCGACCTCAAGGCACATCTGCGAGCCGCGGGCCCAGAACAGCTGTTCGGTTTCCCTCGGGGCGAGGGCGCTTGCCCGTGCCAGGACCCGGGAATAGCCGTTGAGATAGATGGCATCCTGCGACAGGTAATAGCTGAACTGCGCTTCGCTGAGGCCACCGGTTTGCAAGTGCTGGATGAAGTCCAGGCCATAAATGGCCGCAAGTTCCGCTTGGGCGGTGTCCCACATCCGGACGGCAAAGTCCCCCGGTTGAAGGTCCTGCTGGAGCGCGTGGAAATGATGGATCGGCCCGTTGCCCTTCCCGACTTCCAGCACCTCGGACCGGGTCAGCGCCTCCTGAAGCCAGGGCTTGACTACACGCAGGGCGGACTCCCAATCACCGAGCCGCGCCTTGGCCGTCGCCATCGCCGAGGATAGGGAGCATCCCGTGCCATGGCTGTTGCGGGTCTCCACGCGTTGACCGGCAAATTCCACCACGTCCTGGCTGAGGACTCCTTCGGTGTTGACCAGGGCGTCGGGGCAGGCCTCTCCCTGCAGATGGCCGCCCTTCACCAGGACGGTGTTTCCGCAGGCGGCAGCCAGGCGTTTGCCTTGCTCCAACGCCGATGCCCAGTCAATGGCAACAGGCTCGCCAAGCAGCATGGCCAATTCAGGAAGGTTGGGGGTCACCAAGTCAGCGAGGGGCAGGAGTTCCCGCAGCGCGGTTTCAGCGGACTCCGCCAGGAGCCGGTCGCCACTGGTCGCGATCATCACCGGATCCAGCACGACGACGGCGGGACGCGCCTCGCCGAGCCAGCGACGGACCTCGTGGATGACGGCCGCGTCCCCGAGCATGCCGATTTTGACAGCATCGACGGTGATGTCGTCGCTAATGGCATCCAATTGCTGGCGCAGGAATTCGACGGGAGGCACATGGACGGCAGTGACGCCCTGCGTGTTTTGTACCGTGAGCGCCGTAATCACGGCCATGCCATAGCCTCCGTTGGCCGCAATGCTCTTGAGGTCTGCCTGGATCCCGGCACCACCCGAAGGATCCGAGCCGGCAATGCTGAGGACCCTCGGGATAGCTCGCTGGATGGCCTTAAGCGGGTAGACGGCTGATTGCGCTGAAACAGTCATGCAAGACATCCCTTCGCCGGTGCTAACCGGACAGGTTCAACGGGTCTGGTCTCAGCCGGCTTGGTGCGCGGCACCCCGTGTCAGTCCCCTAGCTTAACCCGGATCACACCCCACCCGCTGAAATCGCCCTTTGCAACCGCGCTGAGCGGTGGTCCGGTGAATTGGCTGGCAACGCCGAAGCCCCGGTGGTTTCCACAAGAGCGGAAACGGCCGGGGCTTCGGACAGGGTACTGCGTCTAAAGTTCGGACTTGGGCACGCCGACCCCGAGGATGATCGGTTCCGCTGCCGCCGTCGACTTGGCTGGAGCAGCGTCCGCCGCCTTGGCCTCGTGCGCGGCCCCACCGGAGGCGGCCACGGCAACCTCGTGGTGCTCCACGTTGGTGGCGTTGGCGGCACCCTGGGCCCGGCTGGCGCTGCGGTTGCGGCGGCCTCGGCGTCCACGCGAACCCGCTTCCGGGGATTCTCCGCTTGCAACGGCGGCGGGGGTCCCTGCGGGCGCTTCCTCGGCCTCAGTTGCCGTCGTCGCGGTGTCCGGAGCTTCTCCGAGGCCTGCGAATGCTTGTGCCAACAGGTCCAGGCTCATGGCAGGTGCACCACTCGCTGGCTCCTCTTCGTGGTGGACGAAGGGCAACGCAACTTCCTCACCGCCGAATCGCAGCACAGGCTTCGAACGTTCCTCGCCACTCGAAGCAGCGGCAGGAGCCTGGACCGGGGCCGCGGGAGGCTGGGCCGGGGCCGCGGGGGCCTGGGCCGGGGTTGCTTCCGCTACGTGCCCGTCGGCGAGCAATTCCGCCGCGTGGTGGAGCTCGTCGTCGTGCAGGTGGGCTGCGTGGGCAGCAGCCGCGATGGTGGCAAGGGCTGCGCGCGTGGCTGCCTGGCGATTCGGATCAGTGGATTCCACGCTGTGGACCGGCACTGGAGGAGTGATCGGGAGCTCGGTGGTCCCCGGACCGGTGCCCCTGCCGCGGCGACGCTTGCGCTGCTCGGGGCGGACGGCCGGCTGTGACTCCGTGCGCGGGTGGTGGTGTTCAGCGGCCACCACGTTGGCCCGACGGTGCTCCACAGGCTCATCGTGCGTGACGATTCCGCGACCGGCGCACGTTTCGCACTGCTCGCCGAAGACCTCCAGCAGTCCGGTGCCCATGCGCTTGCGGGTCATCTGGACCAATCCAAGCGACGTCACCTCGGCTACCTGGTGCTTGGTACGGTCCCGGCCGAGGCACTCGACCAAGCGGCGCAGCACGAGATCGCGGTTGGATTCCAGGACCATGTCGATGAAGTCGATGACGATGATTCCGCCGATGTCGCGCAAGCGCAGCTGGCGGACCACTTCCTCGGCAGCCTCAAGGTTGTTCTTGGTGACGGTTTCCTCGAGGTTGCCACCGCTGCCGGTGAACTTCCCGGTGTTGACGTCAACAACCGTCATGGCCTCGGTGCGGTCGATCACGAGCGAACCACCGGAGGGCAGGAAGACCTTGCGCTCCAATGCCTTGTGGATCTGTTCGTCCACACGCCATGCCGAGAAAATGTCCTGATCCGAGGTCCACTTCTCGAGGCGTCCCACCAGGTCCGGCGCCACGTACGTGACGTAGGCCTCGATGGTGTCCCATGCTTCATCGCCGGAGACGATGAGCTTGGAGAAGTCCTCGTTGAAGACGTCGCGGACTACCTTGATGGTCAGGTCCGGTTCGCCGTACAGCAGTTCCGGCGCCAGGATCTTGGTGGACGTGGACTGGCTTTCGATGCCTTCCCACTGGGCCCGCAGGCGGTTGATGTCGTGTGTCAGCTCTTCCTCGGAAGCACCTTCGGCGGCGGTGCGGACAATGACGCCCGCGTTCTCCGGGAGGCGGTCCTTGAGGATCTTCTTCAGGCGGTTGCGCTCGACGTCGGGCAGCTTGCGGGAGATACCGGTCATTGACCCGCCCGGTACGTACACAAGGTAGCGGCCTGGGAGCGAAATCTGGCTCGTCAGGCGTGCGCCCTTGTGACCCACGGGGTCCTTGGTGACCTGGACCAATACGGAATCGCCTGATTTCAGGGCGTTTTCGATCCGGCGCGGCTTGCCTTCCAAAGTGACGGCATCCCAGTTGACTTCACCGGCGTACAGCACGGCGTTGCGGCCGCGTCCAATGTCGACGAACGCGGCTTCCATCGACGGCAACACGTTCTGGACCTTGCCCAGGTAGACGTTGCCGATCAGGGAATCCTGCTGTGTCTTGGACACGAAGTGCTCTGCGAGCACGCCGTCTTCCAGGACACCGATCTGGATCCTGTCGTCGCGCTGCCGAACGATCATCTGGCGGTCGACGGACTCACGGCGGGCCAGGAATTCGGCCTCGGTGATGACCTGGCGGCGGCGGCCGGTCTCGCGGGACTCGCGGCGGCGCTGCTTCTTGGCTTCAAGGCGAGTGGAGCCCTTGACGCTCGTGACTCGGTCGGAGCTGCTGGTGGACTCAACGTGTGCGCGCGGGGCACGGACACGGGTGACAGTGTTGGGGGGATCGTCGTCTCCGCCACCCGTCAGCTCCAGGTCCTGATCGCCACGACGACGGCGCCGACGACGGCGGGAGGTTACGCCTTCTTCGAGGACTTCCTCGGTACCGGCTTCTGGCTCGTCCTCGGATTCCGCGGACGTTTCTTCTCCCGTGGCTTCATCGCGCTCGTTGCCCCGGCGTCCACGACGCCCACGGCTGCGACGGCGACGGCGGCTGCCGGCTTCATCCAGTTCGTTGTCCTCGGAAACTTCTTCGGCGTCAGCCTGCGGTTCCTCTTCGACGACGGCCGGCCTGGCAACGGCGCTCAAGTCCGGCGCCTGGAAGATCATGGACGTGACGGAGCCAGGTTCCATGAACAACGAAGCGATCGGGCTTGCGGCTTCCGCCTCGACGGCCGGTTCCTCAGTGGTTTCCTCCGGCGCAATCTCCGCGACCACAGCGATTTCTTCGGGCTGCGCAACCTCGGCAGCCGGTGTTTGAACCGGGGCTTCTTCGGCGACGGGTTCGGGACTCTTTGCCCTCGTAGTACGACGGCGGCGGACCGGCTTCTCGGGGGCAGCTTCGGCTTCTGCCGCTAGTTCAGGCTCGACGACGGCGGCAGCCTTCGGAGCCTCGCCACCTTCCGTGGAAGCTTCTTCGGCGAAACCTGGCAGCGGTTCGGAAGTTTCGACCTTCTTTCGAGCCCTTGTGCGCCGGACGGGAGCCTTGGGCGCTTCGGTGTCCGTCGCTTCGGTGAGCGGCGCCGCGGCGGCAGCTCCGGCGTCGGGGGCTTCATCCGCGGTAACCGTCTTCGGTGCAGCCTTGCGGCGGGTGCGGGTGACCTTTTTGGGTGCTTCGGTGGTCTCGGTGGACGCCGCATCTTCGGCGGCGGCTACAACTTGCTCGTTATCCATATGTGGCAACACTCCTGCCCTTGCGCAACCGCCACATCCGGTGCCCAGAGAGGCAA
This sequence comes from Arthrobacter gyeryongensis, assembly GCF_039543785.1. NCBI lineage: Bacteria > Bacillati > Actinomycetota > Actinomycetes > Micrococcales > Micrococcaceae > Arthrobacter > Arthrobacter gyeryongensis. The sequence goes on along the minus strand of NZ_BAABKK010000022.1, from coordinate 51,317 downwards.
TATTGTCAAAACCCGCAGGCGTTGACAGAAGTCAGTAGTAGTCTTTCCGGTTCGCACCAGCATGGGGGTGCGGCATCCACGGAAAGCCGGCTTCGCTCCAAACCCGTTGTTCTAATGCCACAACCAGGTGCCGTCCATTGTCACTGCGGCGCTACCGGGGATCATTGGATCCTGGGCATGCCCTGCATATGACTGGCGGTCTTGGGAACAAGATACCGGACCGGATTCCGCATGTGGATCGGCTTCCGGCCATGTTCATTCTCTCACACGCCCGCACTCCCGGCAGGAAGCACGCCCTGAAAGCTTCCGTGCCGCCGCGTTCGCTGGACGCGTCCTCCAGCCTCCGCGGCTAGAATCCTCCCAAGAGCAGTCCCCGGTCCTGCGCCGGGCCATCCAGAAAAGGACAGCCAACCATGCCGAGCCCCGCCAGCCCGAACCTGGCCAATAACGATGCCCGCTCCCTCCAGCACGAGACAACCGGGAGGAGCCCCGAAGGGGCCATGCCACGCATGGTCCGCGACCGCCCCTTTGCGTGGCTCCTCCTCGCCACCGGCGCCATTGCGTGGCTTGCGTCCGGCGCGCTCGTGCTGGAAAAGCTGCAGGTTCTCCAGGACCCCAACCACATCACGGCCTGCGACCTCAATCCGTGGGTCTCCTGTGGCAGCGTCATGAAGACACCGCAGAGTTCGGTTTTCGGTTTCCCCAACATGTTCATCGGCATTGTCGCCTTCGCCGTGATCATCACCACCGCCATGGCTATCTTTGCCGGGGCCAAGTTCGCCCGCTGGTACTGGATCGGACTGCAGACCGGCGTCACACTCGGCTTCATCTTCATCGTCTGGCTCTGGTCCCAGGCACTGTATGTCATTCACATCCTGTGCCCGTTCTGCATGGTGGTGTGGGCATGCATGATCCCGCTCTTCGTCTTCGTGACCATCAGGAACGTGGCACACGGGGTCATTCCAGCCCCCGCAGGCCTGGCCAAGATCCTGAGCGAATCCGGTTGGATCATTTCCGCGCTGCTCTACGTTGGCGTGATCGCGAGCATTTTCTTTGCCTTCATCAATGTCTTCATCGGGACGTCCGGTTACTGAGTACTTATCCCATTAACAGCGGAAGGGGCCCTTGTTCACTTGAACAAGGGCCCCTTCCATGTTGGTCTTGGCAGGAAGCTACGCGCCGAACCAGATCTTGATCTCGCGCTCGGCGGAATCCACCGAGTCGGAACCGTGGACCAGGTTCTGCTGCACAGCCAGGCCCCAGTCACGGCCGAAGTCGCCGCGGATGGTGCCGGGCGCCGCCGTCGTCGGGTCCGTGGTTCCCGCAAGGCAACGGAAGCCTTCGATCACGCGGTGGCCCTCGAAGATGGCAGCGACAACCGGGCCGCTGAGCATGAACTCAACCAGCGGCTCGTAGAACGGCTTGCCCAGGTGCTCTTCGTAGTGCTGCTCCAGCAGATCGCGGGTGGCGTTGACCTTCTTCAATTCGACCAAGGAGTATCCCTTGGATTCGATGCGGGCGAGGATGCTGCCGCTCAAGTTGCGGGCGACGCCGTCGGGCTTGATCAGTACAAGGGTGCGCTCAATGCTCACGGTTGCTCCAATGTTGAGTGTGTGGGTTTCCCAGCCAGTTTACGGGGTTTCGCTCAGGCGGACTGCCCGGCAGAGTCTTCCCCGTGCGAAGCGTTCCATTCGGCTTGCTCACGATCACGCTGGGCGTTCTCGCGGTCGATCCTCATGCCGGCACGGATGCCGTACCACCAGCAGGCCGCGAACAGGACTCCCACCACGAACATCGTGGGCTCAACGAAGCCGGAAAGAATCAAGACCAGCTGCATTACCCAGCCGACCCCGATGCCCCACGGCTTGCTGAGCACAGCACAGCACAGGATCAGCACGACGCTCAAGGTGATGCCGAATGTCAGAATCAGGGCCGGCTGCACCTCTCCACGCTTCAGTCCGAAGACAGCCAAGGTGGCGAAGAACGCGACGAAGGCCTCCAAAAGCAGCACGGTCGAAGCGAACATCACCTTGGTGGAGCGGCGCTTCTTAGGCATCCCGGGCCGCCATTCGCGCTGGGCTTTGGTGAGTTTGGCCACGCTTAGGAACCAACCTTCCCAAGAAGCATGCGGGCTTCGGCCACCACGGTGATGGAACCCGTGACGAGTACGCCGCCGGCCAGGTCATCGTTGGCTTCGGCACGCTCCACTGCCCACTCGATCGCGTCATCCAGCTTCTCGGCAATGTGGACGTTGTCCGCACCGAAGCCAAGGTCGACGGCGAGATCGGCCAGTTGCGCGGCCGGGATGGCCCGCGGCGAGCTCGACTGCGTGAAACAGAATTCCTCGGCCAGTCCGCCCAGGGATTCCTTGAGCTGCCGCAGGATTTCTTCCGCGTCCTTTTCCTTCAGGACCCCGAGGACCACCACCAGCTTGCTGAAGCTGAAGGCCTCTTCGATTGCCTCGGCCGAGACGCGGATGCCATCAGGGTTGTGGGCGGCGTCCACGATGATCGTGGGAGCAGTACGCACCACCTCAAGACGGCCGGGCGAGGTGACATTACCGAAAGCCTCGCGCAGGAGCTCGCCGTCGAGCTCTTTCTCGCCGCCACCGAAGAACGCCTCCAGGGCCGCGACGGCTACTGCCGCGTTCTCGGCCTGGTGGGCGCCGTGCAAGGGCAGCAGCAGGTCCTCATAGCGGCCAGCGAGCCCCTGGATGGTCAGCACTTGGCCCCCGACGGCCACGCTGCGGGACTCGACGCCGAATTCGACGCCTTCGAAACGGAACGGCACCCCAACCTCGCGAGCCTTCTCCAGGAGCACCTGCGCGGCGTCCACGGGTTGCGCCGCGCTGATCAGGAAGCCGCCTGGCTTGATGATTCCGGCCTTCTCGCGGGCGATATCCTCGGTGGTGTCACCGAGAAGATCCGTGTGGTCAAGCGAAATCGGCGTCACGACGGACACCTGCCCGTCGCCCACATTCGTGGCGTCGGTGATGCCGCCCAGCCCCACTTCAATCACGGCGACATTGACGGGCTGGTCAGCGAAGATCGCGAAGCCCAGGATGGTCAGGCACTCGAAGTACGTGAGCCTGGGCTGGCCATCGGCCTCGAGTTCCTTGTCCACGATCTCGAGGTACGGACGGATCTCGTCCCAGATCCGGACAAAGGTCTCATCCGAAACCGGCTCGCCGTCGATGCTGATGCGCTCGGTGACCTTCGACAAGTGCGGACTCGTGTAGCGGCCCGTGCTCAAGCCGTGGGCGCGAAGCCCCGCCTCGATCATGCGCGCGGTGGATGTCTTGCCATTGGTACCCGTGATGTGGATGATCGGGAACGCCTTGTTGGGCTCCCCCAGCACATCCATGGCCCGGTACAGGGGCGCCAGCCGCGGCTCCATCTTGTTTTCCGGGGCGCGGCCCAGGAGTTCGGCGTAGACGCTTTCTACGGAGAATTCGTCGCTCATGTACTAGGCCTCGATCTTGGTAACGGTGATCTGCGGCTCGGCCGCGTCGCCGGAGACGACGGGATCGAGCTTGAGGGACAGGGTTTCGGTCTTGACCAGCTCTTCATTGGCGCGCAGGGCGTCAACGACGTCGTGGACGGCCAGGACCGTGGTGTGGATGCGGTCGCTCACGTTGAGTCCTGCGTCCTTGCGTGCTTGCTGGATGGCGCGGACCATGTCGCGGGCCAGGCCTTCGGCGGCCAGTTCCGGAGTGACCTCGGTGTTCAGGACCACGAAGCCACCGCCCGGAAGGACAGCGACGGCCGCGGACGAACCGCCAGCCGATTCCGCAACGACAGTCTCGAGCGTGTACTCCTGCGGTTCCAGCTCGAGGCCGCCCGCCGTGACCACTCCTGCATCGGAAACAGACCAGTCGCCGGACTTGGAACCCTTGATGGCCTGCTGGACGTTCTTGCCCAGTCGCGGACCTGCCACGCGGGCATTGACGACGAGCTTCTGCTCGATGCCGAATTCCTCCGGCGACGCCGTGGCGGCGTCGAGGAGCCGGACGGACCGCAGGTTCAGTTCATCCGCGACGACGCCGGCGAAGCCTTCCAGCGCATCCGCGCCGGGTGCCACGACCGTGAGCTCCTGCAGCGGCAGGCGAACGCGAAGGTTGGCGGCTTTGCGAAGGCTGGAACCGGCGGAGCAGATCTGCTGGACCCGGTCCATGGCTTCCACGAGCTCCGGGTTTGCGGGGAACAGTGCGGCCTCGGGCCAATCCGCCAAGTGGACGGAGCGGCCCCCGGTCAAGCCCCGCCAGATCTCCTCGGAAACCAGGGGAAGCAGCGATGCAGAGACGCGGCAGACGGCTTCGAGCGCCGTGTAGAGGGCGTCGAAAGCGTCGGCGTTCTCGTCGAAGAAACGCTGCCGGCTGCGGCGCACGTACCAGTTGGTGAGCATGTCCAAGTAGCTGCGCAGTTCATCGCAGGCTCCGGAAATGTCGTACTCGTCCAAGCTGGCGGTGATGTTGCGGACGAGGTCCCCGGTGTTTGCCAGCAGGTACTGGTCCATTGTGTCTGTGTAACCGTTGTAGCGCAGCTTGGCGTCATAGCCGGCGCCACCATTGGAGGCGTTCGTGTACAGCGTGAAGAAGCTGTAGACGTTCCACAGCGGCAGGATGACTTGGCGCACGCCGTCGCGGATTCCCTGTTCGGTGACCACGAGGTTGCCGCCCCGCAGGATAGGACTGGACATCAGGAACCAGCGCATGGCGTCGGAGCCGTCGCGGTCCAGGACCTCGGAGACGTCCGGGTAGTTGCGCAGGCTCTTGGACATCTTCTGCCCGTCGGAGCCCAGGACAATGCCATGGCTGATCACATTGCGGAAGGCGGGCCGGTCGAAGAGGGCCGTGGACAGGATATGCAGCATGTAGAACCAGCCACGGGTCTGCCCGATGTACTCGACGATGAAGTCCGCAGGGTTATGGGTGTCGAACCATTCCTCGTTCTGGAACGGGTAGTGCACCTGGCCGTAGGGCATGGAGCCCGAGTCGAACCAGACGTCAAGGACGTCCTCGACTCGGCGCATGGTGGACTGGCCCTCTTCAGGGGAGCGAGGGTCGTCCGGGTTGGGCCGGGTGAGTTCATCGATGAACGGGCGGTGCAGGTCAACCTGGCCCTCGTTATTCACCGGAAGGCGGCCGAAATCGGCCTCCATCTCGGCGAGGGAGCCGTAAACGTCCGTGCGCGGGTACTCGGGGTCATCGGACTGCCACACCGGGATGGGTGAGCCCCAGTAGCGGTTGCGGCTGATGGACCAGTCGCGGGCGTTGGCCAGCCACTTGCCGAACTGTCCGTCCTTGACGTTGCCCGGGATCCAGTTGATCTCCTGGTTCAGTTCGGACATCCGGTCCTTGAACTTGGTGACCTCCACATACCAGGAGGACACGGCGCGGTAGATCAAGGGGTTGCGGCAGCGCCAGCAGTGCGGGTAGCTGTGTTCGTAGCTGGCCTGGCGTACCAAGCGGCCGCCGGAACGCAGTGCCTGCGTGATCGGCTTGTTGGCATCGAACACCTGCAGCCCTGAGATTTCAGCGAGGGGCCCGTGTGCAAACAGGTGGAGGAACTTGGCGCCTTCGTCGACCGAAAGGACCACGGGGATTCCCGCGTCCTCGCAGACTTTCTGGTCATCTTCACCGTAAGCCGGGGCCTGGTGGACGATGCCCGTACCGTCAGTGGTGGTGACATAGTCCGCCACGAGGAAACGCCAGCCGTTCTGCGTGCCGTATTTCTCGGTGTCGGAGAAGTAGTCCCACAGGGGCTCGTACTCCAGGCCGGCCAACTCGGTGCCGGTGTAGCTGGCCGTGACAGCGGCGGTGGCGGCAGCTACGCCGTCGGCACCATCACCGTACCCAAGATCCTTCGCGTAGGTGCCGAGCAGATCGGCGGCAAGCAGGAAGCTGCCCGTTACCGGCGCCTCCGGGGAGGCTGCCTTGATGCCGTTGGGACCGGCCGGAACCACCGCATAAGAGATGTCGGGCCCGACGGCGAGCGCCAGGTTGGTGGGCAGCGTCCAGGGGGTCGTGGTCCACGCGAGCGCCTGCACACCTTCAAGGGACTTCGAGAGTTCCGACTCCCCCGCTTTGATGGGGAAGGTCACCGTGACGGTCTGGTCCTGGCGGTTCTTGTAGACATCGTCATCCATGCGCAGCTCATGGTTGGACAGCGGCGTCTCGTCCTTCCAGCAGTACGGCAGGACGCGGTACCCGTTGTAGGTGAGGCCCTTCTCGTGGAGCTGTTTGAAAGCCCAAAGAACAGACTCCATGTACTCGACGTTGAGGGTCTTGTAGTCGTTGTCGAAGTCCACCCAGCGTGCCTGGCGCGTGACGTAGCTCTTCCATTCGTCCGCGTACTTCATAACCGAGGCACGGCAGGCGTCGTTGAACTTGTCGATGCCCATCGCTTCGATCTGGGTCTTGTCCGTCATGCCCAGTTGCTTCATGGCTTCGAGTTCGGCGGGCAGGCCGTGGGTATCCCAGCCGAAGCGCCGTTCGACGCGCTTGCCGCGCTGGGTCTGGTAGCGGCCCACCAGGTCCTTGGCGTAGCCGGTCAGGAGGTGCCCGTAGTGGGGCAGTCCGTTGGCGAAGGGAGGACCGTCGTAGAAGACGAACTCGTTGCTGCCGGGGTGCCCACCTGGCAGATCAGCGCTGCGCTGGTCGATGCTGGCTTGGAAGGTGCCGTCTTCATCCCAGTATTTGAGGATGCGCTCTTCGATCTCAGGGAACTTAACGGAGGCGGACACCCCTGTGGAAGTGCCGGACGGAGCTGTGCCTGAAAATGCCGCGGAGGCCTTGGGGTAATACGTCATCTCTTCATCCTGGGTTGAGCCGGTGAACACAAAGTTTCATTCAGGATGCGAGGACGGCGCCGGCTGCGTTGTTTCCAACAGCGCCAGTACCGCGGTACCACCTCACTTACCGCCGCTGGGGCAGCTCCTTTGAGGGGAGCTGTTCCGGCGTCGGCCGCTCATTGCTGCTATGACGGGCTTACCCGTCCGGTTCTACTGACTCCCGTGGTGGCGGGGGCGTTCTTCCGGAAGCTCGCCGGTGATGTCCGGGTCAAAGCTTGTGCCACAAGTCTAGCGGCAGCGGCGCCGCGAGCTCCACTTGAGGGCATGGGGCACGCGACGCCGGGAAACTCAGCCCTTGCGGATCAACTTGTGGGTAGCAGCCTGCGCCACCGGGCGGACGATGATCTCGTCCAGGTTGATGTGGTGTGGCACAGAGACCGCGTACTTGACGACGTCGGCGACGTCCTCGGGAGTGAGCGGCTTCTCGACGCCGGCGTACACCTTGGCTGCCGCTGTGGCATCGCCGAGGCGGTTGAGCGCGAATTCCTCAGTGTGGACGAGGCCTGGCGCCACCTCGATGACGCGGATGTTGTTCTCGGCTTCCTCCAGGCGCAGGGCGCCGGTCATGGCGTGCTGGGCAAACTTGGCCGCGTTGTACCCGCCGCCGCCCTCGTAGGCCGTGAATCCCGCGGTCGACGTCAGGTTCAAGACTGTGCCCTCGCCGTTGGCCCGCAGCATCGGGAGGAAGGCCCGGGTCAGCTTCAGGGTGCCGAGCACGTTGACTTGGTACATCCAGTCCCAGTCTTCGGTCTGCGCATTGGCCAGGGTGTCCGCACCCCGTGCGCCGCCGGCAATGTTGATGAGCGTGTCCGCTCCCCCTGCCTCGGTGACGGCCGAGAGCAAGGCCGCGACGTCGTCGTCATTGGTGATATCCGCGGCGAACGGCACAGCGCCGCTCTCGGCGCCGAGTGCCTCGAGCCGTTCCGCACGGCGGGCGACGGCGAATACCTTCCATCCATCTGCGGTGAGGGCCCGCACTGTGGCTTCGCCGATTCCCGTGCTGGCGCCGGTCACTACTGCGGTCTTCGTCTGTACTTCCTCAGTCATGGCACCACCCTAACGTGGTTCACCGGGAGAAACCGCACGGCCAAGAATGTGGGCGATCGGCGGGGACAGCGGTCCGGCAGAGAAGCCGAAACGCTCGCTCTGCAGCACCTGGAAGCCGGCGTCGCCGATCGCCTGAAGGGTATTGCGGTTGGGATGGCAGCCTCCGGCCATGTGTTGCCAGACCGGAGTGAGCAGATCCTCGACGGCTGCGGGAAGCCTCTTGTCCGAGCGGACATGCTCGTAGAACGCCAAGGTTCCGCCGGGCCGAAGCACGCGGCGGATTTCCGCCAACGCGGCCGCTTGGTCCGCGACGCTGCAGAGGACAAGACTGACCACGACGGCGTCCGCCTCACCGTCGGCCGCCGGAATGTTCTCGGCGGTTCCTGGAACAACCGTGACCGGTACAGCCGCGAGCCGGGCCTTAGCTCGAGCAAGCCCCCTGAGGTAGTCATCGGGCTCAACCGCGAGGACGCTTTCCACGGTGGCCGGGTACAGGCCGAACGACGAGCCCTCGCCGGCGCCGACCTCGACGACGCGGCCCCGGAGGTCGGACAGCAAGCTGCGCCGGTGCTCGTTGCCGCCGCGGAGGTTTATCGCAGGAACGGCCCGGGCGTAGGCCCGCGCAAAGCGCGGATGCTGCGGCGTAGTCATTCGCCTGCCGCCCCGGCTGCCAGCAGGAACTCCAGCAACACGCGGGCGTGATTTACTTCAGGATCCCTGGCGCCGTAGAGCAGCGTCACACGATTCTTCCCGGCGGCCAGCTCCAGCATCTGCTCCACCGCGGGATTCTGTTCCAGTTCGGCTTCGTAAGAGCGGCGGAAGTCCTCGAATCGCTCCTTCATATGGGCAAACTCCGTGCGCAGCGGCGGCGAGGGCGCGATCTCCTTGAGCCAGAGATCCAATCGGGCGCGTTCTTTGGATACCCCCCGCGGCCAGAGCCGGTCCACCAGAACCCGGTAGCCGTCGTCGTCGGCAGCTTCGTCATAGATGCGCTTGATAGCCAAAACATCCTTGAGTTCGGTCATGGCCCGCATGCTACTGCACGTCCGCGTGCCACGGAACAAAGGGCGCCATGAAACAATTGGCCCATGGCTGAATCAACGCAGGGTACAGACACGCCCGCCACCGCCCCCATCAACGTTCCCGACAAGCCGGCCCTTGAAGGCCTTGAGGCTGCCTTGACGCAGCGCTGGCTGGACGAAGGAACCTACAAGTTCAACCCGGACACCACCCGGGAGCAGGTCTACTCGATCGACACTCCCCCGCCCACCGCATCCGGTTCGCTCCACGTGGGCCACATGTTCTCGTTCACGCAGACGGATGTCCAGGCCCGCTACATGCGCATGATCGGCAAGAACGTCTTCTACCCGATGGGCTGGGACGACAACGGGCTGCCCACCGAGCGCCGCGTCCAGAACTACTACGGTGTCCGCTGCGATCCCGCCATTCCCTACAACGCGGAGTACCGCCCACCGGCGCAGCCGGCGAAGAACCAGCGCGACTTCGACGTCGTCTCGCGCCAGAACTTCATCGAACTCTGTGAGGAACTCGCCGTAGAGGACGAGAAGGTCTTCGAGAACCTGTTCCAGACACTCGGACTGTCCGTTGACTGGGACCTGACGTACCGCACCATCGACGACACCTCCCGTGCGGTGTCCCAGCGTGCCTTCCTCGCCAACCTGAACGCCGGTGACGCCTACATGGCCGAGGCCCCCACCCTGTGGGACGTGACGTTCCGTACCGCCGTCGCGCAAGCCGAGCTGGAGGACCGCGAAGTTGCCGGCGCGTACTACCGCTACCCCTTCTTCACCGCCGACGGCGAGAAGATCTACATCGAGACAACGCGTCCGGAACTGCTCGCCGCCTGCGCCGCATTGGTGGCAAACCCCGACGACGAGCGCTACCAGCCGCTGTTCGGCAAGACCGTCAGGTCGCCCCTGTTCGACGTCGAGCTCGAGGTCAAAGCCCACCCGCTCGCCAAGGCGGACAAGGGGTCCGGCATCGCCATGGTCTGTACCTTCGGCGACCTCACTGACGTCACCTGGTGGCGCGAGCTGCAGCTGCCCACCCGCGCCATCATGGGCCGCGACGGCCGCATCATCGCCGAGACACCTGAGTGGATCACCACCGACGCCGGCAAGGAAGCCTACGCTGCAATCGCCGGCAAGACGGCGTTCTCTGCCAAGGAGACGGTGGTTGAGCTTCTCATTGCCGCCGAGCTGCTCGATGGCGAGCCCAAGAAGATCACCCACCCCGTGAACTTCTTCGAGAAGGGCGACAAGCCCCTTGAAGTTGTCACGTCGCGCCAGTGGTACATCCGCAATGGCGGGCGGGACGAGGACCGCCGCGAACGGCTGATCGCGCGCGGACACGAGATCGACTTCCACCCGTCCTTCATGCGCTCCCGCTACGAGAACTGGATCTCCGGGCTGAACGGTGATTGGCTCGTTTCGCGCCAGCGCTTCTTCGGCGTGCCGATCCCCGTCTGGTACCCGTTGGACGGCCAGGGCAACCCGGACTACGAAAACCCCATCCTGCCGTCCGACGAGTCCCTTCCCGTAGACCCTGCGGCGGACGCGGCCCCCGGCTTCGACGAGTCCCAGCGCGAGCAGCCCAACGGCTTCATCGGTGACGCGGATGTCCTGGATACCTGGGCCACGTCTTCGCTGACTCCGCAGATCGTGGGCGGCTGGAGCCGTGACGAGGATCTGTTCGGCAAGGTCTACCCCTTCGACCTCCGCCCGCAGGGCCACGACATCATCCGCACGTGGCTATTCTCCTCGGCTGTCCGGGCAGATGCCCTGCAGAACAGCGCGCCGTGGAAGCACGCCGCCATCTCGGGCTGGATCCTGGACCCGGACCGCAAGAAGATGTCCAAGTCCAAGGGCAACGTGGTTGTTCCCACCGACGTCCTGAACGAATTCGGTTCCGACGCCGTCCGGTACTGGGCCGCCTCGGCAAAGCTGGGCGCGGACACCGCCTACGAGATCGCCCAGATGAAGATCGGCCGCCGCCTGGCCATCAAGCTGCTCAACGCCTCCAAGTTCGTCTTGAACTTGGGCGCCACGGAGAACTCGGTTGTCGGCGCGGACCTGTCCGTCCTGACCACCCCCGGGGTTGGTCTCCCCCACGCGGAAAAAACGCCCGCGTGGGGACCCCTGACCAACCCCTTGGACCGGGCACTGTTGGCGCAACTGGCCGACGTCGTTGCCCAGTCCACCAAGGCGTTCGACAACTACGACTACGCCCGCGCCCTGCAGATCACCGAATCGTTCTTCTGGCAGTTCACGGACGACTACGTGGAGCTCATCAAGGACCGCGCCTACGGTGCTGCCGGCGAGACTGAGCAGGCATCCGTCCTTGCTGCCCTTGCCACCACGCTGGATTCGCTGTTGCGCCTGTTCGCGCCGTTCCTGCCTTTCGCCACCGAAGAGGTCTGGAGCTGGTGGCGCACGGGTTCAGTCCACCGCGCGGCGTGGCCGGCAGCCGTGGAAATCGTCGACGGCGACACCACCATGCTGGGCACCGTCGGCATCGCGCTCAGCGGCATCCGCAAGGCCAAGTCCGAGGCCAAAGTCAAGCAGCGCACCGAAGTCCTCTCGGCCACCATCACCGCTACCGAGTCGTTTGTCGCACAGCTGGAAGCCGGACTGGGAGACCTGAAGGCCGCGGCCAACGCACAGGAGATCTCACTGGTGGCCAGCGACGGCGAACTCACGGTGAGCGACGTGGTCCTGGCACCTGCCGAGGAGCCCGCTCAAGCGTAGTTCCGGGATTAGGAGAGCCGGGGAGTTTCCGGCGCCGCCCGGGAGTTTCCGGGCAAAGGGGAAGCCCCATCAGCGTTTAGCCGTTGGTGGGGCTTCGACTTTTCGGCTGCCTGATGACGTCTTGGCAGTCTGGCGGAATCCTCGGACTTTCAGGTCTTCCTACCTCGTCACTGGTAGCTTGCATCCAACTTTGCCGAAGGCTGCGTCAGATACATATCACTGAATCTCTGGTTTCCGTGTCCCTCTTCTTTCGAAGTGGGTAAGTTCTATTCTTGACCCGCTCCCTGGCCAGCACAAGCCCTCTTCACGAACTACTGGTATGTAATTCGAGCGCCACGTGGCGGGCCTCCGGGGTTCTGGGGCTGGGCGCTTTGTGGCACAGTGTTGCTATGCCAGAACTTCCCGAAGTGGCCGGGCTGACTGCCTTCCTGGGCAGGAATCTTCTCGGTGCCGAACTGACGAAGATCCAGATCACCTCCTTTGCCGTACTAAAGACAGCCGATCCCCCTTACTCGGCCCTCGAGGGTCGCAAGATCGTCGGAGTGGAACGCTTCGGAAAGTTCGTCAGCCTCGACGCCGAGGGCATCCATTTCATCTTCCACCTCGCCAAAGCCGGGTGGCTCCGCTACACGGAGCAGCCATCGCAGACCCAGCTACGGATGGGCGGGAGCAACATTGCCGCGAGGCTCGGCTTCACCAAGAGCGACGGCTCAACCCACGTCGGCGTGGACCTCACGGAGGCCGGAACCAGGAAGAGCCTGGCCGTCTACGTGGTCCACAACCCCTTGGACGTTCCCGGGATCGCGACACTCGGTCCAGACCCTCTGAGCCCTGCGTTCACGGAAGAAACCCTGGCCGGAATCCTTTCCACGAGCGCGCACCAAATCAAGGGACTCCTTCGGAGCCAAAGTGTCATCGCGGGCATCGGCAACGCTTACAGCGACGAGATCCTTCACGCAGCCCGGATTTCACCGTTCGCGATCGCCAAATCGCTAGACAAAAACACAACGCGGGTCCTCTATGAGTCCATCGAAAGTGTCCTGGGTGCGGCAGTGGCCGCCGCCGTCGGGAAAGCCTCAAACGAACTCAAGGACACGAAGCGGAACACCATGCGGGTCCACGGCAGGGCGGGTCAGCCTTGCCCCGTGTGCGGGACCACCATCCGCGAAGTGTCCTTTGCCGACACCGCGTTGCAGTATTGCCCTGGCTGCCAGACAAACGGAAAGATCCTGGCGGACCGTAGAACGTCGCGTTTCCTGAAATAGCCGCGCCTGCGGCTCAAACGACCGCCGCGGCCCGGGCTAATTGGATTCAGGCCGGCTGAATTCAGGCTAGTTGAATTCCGGGCTTTCCGTGCGGCTGCGCTTGAGCTCGAAGAAGTGCGGGTAGCCGGCCAAGGTGACGGTGGCGTCCCAGATCCGGCCGGCTTCTTCGCCACGGGGAATGCGGGTCAGGACAGGGCCGAAGAAGGCCGTGCCGTTGACGGCGACCACGGGGGTGCCGACGTCCTGGCCCACCAGGGAGATCCCCGATTCGTGGCTGGCACGCAACTGGACGTCGTATTCCTCGGAATCGGCGAAGCGGGCCAATTCGGCCGGCAGGCCGGTTTCAGCCAGTGCCTTGGAGATGACCTCGGCGAAATCCTTGATGCCTTCGTGATGGATGAGGGAACCCATCGCGTCGTACAGTGGCTTGATGTACTCGTCTCCGTGCAGCTCGCGGGCGGCAATGATGACGCGGACAGGTCCCCAGCCCAGCTTCATCTTCTCGGTGTATTCGGCAGGCAGCTCGCGGCCTTCGTTGAGGACAGAGAGACTCATGACGTTCCAGTTGGTCTCGATCCCCCGCACGTCTTCCACTTCACCGATCCAGCGGGATGTCACCCAGGCAAATGGGCACATGGGATCGAACCAGAAATCAACCTTGTTGGCGGTCTGCTCGGGCACAGGGAACTCCTTCGATAGGCGTAAGGGGGCGCGGCTCGCCGGACGAAAACGGTGTCCGGCACCAATGATGCCAACCTCAGGCTAGGCGGACTTATTCCGACGCTTCGCAATGACCTCGTGCGCGATCATGGTGGGCTGGCCCTTTTTGTTCACGGCGTCGGCAGTGATGACGACGCTGGCGATGTCGTCCCTACTGGGCAGGTCGAACATGACCGGCAGCAGCACTTCCTCCATGATGGCGCGCAGGCCGCGGGCTCCCGTGCCACGTTCAAGGGCTTGGTCGGCAATCGAGTCAAGGGCGTCGTCGTCGAACAAAAGCTCCACGCCGTCCAGCTGGAACATCTTCTGGTACTGCTTGATCAGGGCGTTCTTGGGCTTGGAAAGGATCTGGATGAGCGCGGAGCGGTCAAGGTTGGACACGGTGGTGATCACAGGCAGGCGTCCGATGAATTCGGGAATGAGCCCGAACTTGAGCAAATCCTCCGGCATCACCTCGCCGTAGCTGTCCGCGTTGTCCTTGACTTCGTTGAGCGGGGCCCCGAAGCCGATGCCCTTCCGGCCGGACCGCGATCCGATGATGTCCTCGAGCCCGGCGAAAGCACCGGCCACAATGAACAGGACGTTGGTGGTGTCGATCTGGATGAATTCCTGGTGCGGGTGTTTACGTCCGCCCTGCGGCGGAACCGAGGCCACGGTGCCTTCGAGGATCTTCAGGAGCGCCTGCTGCACGCCTTCGCCGGACACGTCCCGCGTGATGGACGGGTTCTCGCTCTTGCGTGAAATCTTGTCGATCTCGTCGATGTAAATGATGCCCTGTTCGGCCTTCTTGACGTCGTAGTCCGCGGCCTGGATGAGCTTGAGCAGGATGTTTTCGACGTCTTCGCCGACGTATCCGGCTTCGGTCAGGGCCGTGGCGTCGGCGACGGCGAAGGGTACGTTCAGGCGACGGGCCAGGGTCTGTGCCAAGTAGGTCTTGCCGCAGCCAGTGGGGCCGATCAGCAGGATGTTGGACTTGGCGATCTCCACGTCTTCATGGTGTCCGCCTTCACCGAGGCCGGTCTTCGGCGCGTGGCCGGCCTGGATGCGCTTGTAGTGGTTGTAGACCGCGACGGCGAGGGAGCGTTTCGCGGGCTCCTGGCCAATGACGTATTCCTGGAGGAAGTCGAAGATCTCCCGCGGCTTGGGCAACTCGAAACTGCCAAGATCCGATACTTCCGCGAGTTCCTCTTCGATGATCTCGTTGCAGAGTTCGATGCACTCGTCGCAGATGTACACGCCGGGGCCGGCAATCAGCTTCCGAACCTGCTTCTGGCTCTTTCCGCAGAAAGAACACTTCAGCAGATCCGTGCTCTCGCCAATCCGAGCCATGTGGGATTCCCTTCGTTTCATGCGGGTGGTGCAGCCCCGTACCTATCCGCGATTTCGCGCCGATCGCAGCGGGGGCGCCACCATGACAACTTCCACTGTAGGACACAATGGGCTGCTTGGGTTGAAACAGAACGCCGATGCGGTCCATATTTCCTGAACCGCACCGGCGTCGAGTTTTGGCCAGTTACCTGGCGATCGCCTGGGGCTTGATCTTGCGGGAATCGAGCACCTGGTCGATCAATCCGTAGTCCATTGCCTCGGCGGCGGTGAGGATCTTGTCGCGCTCGATATCGTTGTTGACCTGTTCCGGCGTCCGCCCGGAGTGCTTGGCCAGCGTGTCCTCAAGCCATGAGCGCATGCGCATGACTTCTGCGGCCTGGATCTCGAGGTCGGAGGCCTGGCCCCCCTGGCCGCCGGACAGCGACGGCTGGTGGATCAGGACCCGGGCGTTGGGCAGGGCGAGGCGCTTGCCCGCCGTACCCGCCGCGAGCAGCACGGCCGCGGCGCTGGCCGCCTGGCCCAGGCAAACGGTCTGGATCTCCGGACGAATGTACGTCATCGTGTCGTAGATCGCCGTCATGGCCGTGAACGAGCCGCCCGGGGAGTTGATGTACAACGTGATGTCGCGGTCCGGGTCCGTGGACTCGAGCACCAGCAGCTGGGCCATGATGTCGTCGGCGGAAGCGTCGTCAACCTGCACACCGAGGAAGATGATGCGGTCCTCGAAGAGCTTCGTGTACGGGTCCTGGCGCTTGAAGCCGTAGGGCGTGCGCTCCTCGAATTGCGGGAGGACGTAGCGGCTGGACGGGAGATTACCGGCAGACCATCCAAAGTTGTAGTTCATTTTTATTGCTCCTGATCTGAATGTTTCTTGCTGCCGGTTACTTCTCGGAATTCGACGACGAGTTGGCCGTACCGCCGCCACCGGCCACAGAGCCTGCGTGGGCGGAGATCTTGTCGAAGAAGCCGTACTCGAGCGCTTCGGGGGCGGTGAACCACTTGTCGCGGTCGTTGTCCTTGAGGATGGTCTCCACGGTCTGTCCGGTCTGTTCGGCCGTCAGCTCGGCCATGACCTTCTTCATGTGAAGGATCAGCTCCGCCTGGATCTTGATGTCCGACGCCGTGCCACCGATGCCGCCGGAAGGCTGGTGCATCAGGATGCGGGCGTTGGGCGTGGCGTAGCGCTTGCCCTTGGTGCCCGAGGACAGGAGGAACTGGCCCATGGAGGCCGCGAGCCCGGTGGCAACCGTCACGACGTCGTTCGGGATGAACTGCATGGTGTCGTAAATGGCCATGCCGGCGGTCACGGAGCCGCCAGGAGAGTTGATGTACAGGTAGATGTCCTTCTCCGGGTCTTCAGCCGAGAGGAGGAGGAGCTGGGAGCAGATCGCGTTGGCGTTTTCGTCACGGACTTCGGATCCGAGCCAGATGATGCGCTCTTTCAGCAGGCGGTTGTAGATGTAGTTGTCCTGGGCCGCTGGATCGACGGTTGCCATCCTGGGGGCCTCTGCGTGCTGTGACATAAGTACTTACCTCTCGCTGGTGACAGGGCCATTGCTGAACTTGCCATCCCTGATCTTCACTACTTGGACACTAACCGTTTTCCACGGCGATTTGTTCTCCCAAATCGCGCTGTTCGCTGACGGCGCACGATTGCGGAAGGGCGCACTTTCCACGCTCCAGGGGCTTAAACCAAGCCGCCCCCGGATCAAGGATCCGGGGGCGGCTTGAGGTGAAACTAGAACTTCACTGCAGCGGGGTCGTCGCTCGGAACAACAGCTGCTTCTTCGGCTTCCTCGACGGCGGCCTCTTCGCCGGCGGGGCGCACGAAGTCGCTGAGGTCCACCTTGTTGCCTTCGGAGTCGACAACCTCGGCCTGGCCGAGGACAACTGCGAGGGCCTTGCGGCGACGGACCTCGGAAACCATCATGGGAACCTGGCCGCTCTGATCGATGATCTGGGCGAACTGGTTCGGGTCCATGCCGTACTGGCTTGCCGTGCTGACGATGTAGTCGATCAGCTCGTTCTGGCTGACGCTCACTTCTTCCTTGTCGGCGATGGCGTCAAGGATGATCTCGTTCTGGAAGGCGCGCGCGGTGTTGGCCTTGACCTCCGCGCGGTGTTCCTCGGTGTCGTGCTCGCCTTCACCGTGGGCGTTCTCCGCGTTGAAGTGTGCTTCGAGCTGCTCTTCGACCACGGAGTCCGGAACCGGAACCTCGATGAGCTCGACGAGCTTGTCCAGGACCTTGTCGCGTGCTTCGACGCCCTGGCCGACGACCTTGGACTCGGCGGCCTGCTTGGCAAGGTCTTCACGCAGTTCGGCGAGGGTGTCGAACTCGGATGCCAACTGGGCGAAGTCGTCGTTGGCCTCAGGAAGCTCGCGCTCCTTGACGGTCTTGACAACAACCTTGACCTGGGCTGCTTCGCCGGCGTGCTCGCCGCCAACCAGGGTGGTGTCGAAGATTGCTTCTTCTTCGGCAGAAAGGCCGGTGACGGCCTCATCGAGGCCTTCAAGCATGGTGCCTGCGCCAACCTGGTAGGACAGGCCGGTGGCGGAGTCGATTTCGGCGCCGTCGATCGTGGCGGTGATGTCGATGGTCAGGAAGTCACCATCGACGGCCGGGCGGTCAACGGACTTCAGCGTGCCGAAGCGGCCGCGGAGCTCGTCGAGGGCCTTGTCGACGTCGGCGTCTGAGGAATCGGCTGCGGCAACCTCTACCTTGATGCCGGCGTAGTCGGGGAGCTCAACCTCGGGACGGACGTCGATCTCAACCTGGAACTTCAGTTCGCCGTCGGTCGAGGACGGGTCCGGAACCTCGGTGATCTCAACCTCGGGACGGCTTAGCGGGCGGAGGCCGGCTTCCTGGACGGCAGCCTGGTACCAGCCGTTGAGGCCATCGTTGATGGCGGTCTCCAGGACGTAGCCGCGGCCAACGCGCTGGTCAACCAGCTTGGAGGGAACCTTGCCCTTGCGGAACCCGGGAACCTGGATCTGCGAAGCAACGGTCTTGTAAGCGGCATCGATGCTCGGCTTCAGTTCCTCAAAGGGAACCTCAACGTTGAGCTTGACCCGCGTGGCGGTGAGGTTCTCGACAGCGCTCTTCACAGTCTAAGTACTCCTGGTTTTGTGGGATGGGGTTCTGCCGCGTTCCGGATCGGAACAGGCACACAGAGTCGGGGTGACAGGATTTGAACCTGCGACTTCCTGCTCCCAAAGCAGGCGCTCTAGCCAAGCTGAGCTACACCCCGTGAATGCACAGGACAGTCTACGGGCATCTCGCCGGAGAATGCACATTTGACACTTGGCCCCTGAATTAGGTTTAGTTATATCCGGCTTCAACAGCCGCCGGAAAGATGCACGGAACCCTCTGACAGATTCGTAGAGATCCATGCAGCCTTGCCCGGGGACGTAGCTTAATGGTAAAGCCTCAGTCTTCCAAACTGATTACGCGGGTTCGATTCCCGTCGTCCCCTCCATAGAACGAAGGGCCCCTCATCGAGGGGCCCTTCGTGTTTCCGCCGATTTTCACCTGCTAGCGCCGGACTTTAGTTCTGGCAGCCGGGGCACCAATAGAGCTTGCGCGCACCGATCTCGGCCATTCCCACTACGTCGCCGCATCGCCGGCACGGCTGTCCCTGCCGCTTGTAGACAAAATGCGCCTCGCCGTCGAGCGCTCCGGCGTTCCCACCGCTCCACAAAGCCGATGGGGTCGTAACAATCCGCCCGTCACGGACGCCGTCGGACATCGCAGCCACGGTGTCATCCCACAGGCGCCCGGCGGTTTCAATGTTCAGCGAGCTGCCCGGTGTCCACGGGTCAACGCGCTGGCGGAACAGCACCTCCGCGCGATAGATGTTGCCGATCCCGGCCACGACCGACTGGTCCATGAGGAGGAGGCCGACGGCGGTCTTGCGCCGCAGCAAGCGGCGGATGAACTCCTCGCGGTCGCCGGGGCGGTTGTGGAGGGGATCGGGACCCAGGCGCGCCAGGACAGCCGCGGCCTCCGCCTCGGTGATCGCCGCGCAGGTGGTGGCGCCCCTCAGGTCCGCCCAGCCGTTCGCTGAAACGAGGCGCACGCGCACGGCGCCCACGGGCTCGGGCGGACCCGCGTAGCTGCTTCCGGGGCTCTCTGCGCTGCCGTCTTGTGAGAAGGTCTCGCGTTCGCCGATCCGGCGCGGCGCCCCGATGCTCGAGGCACCCGTGAAGGACTCATCGCCACCGAAACTCCACGCACCGTAGAGACCCAGATGGACGTGCAGGAGCACCCCATGGTCAAAACGGAGGAAAAGCTGTTTGCCGTGCGCGGTCGCTTCGAGCAGTTCATGGCAGTCCAAAAGCGCTGCGCCCGCAGTGAAACGGCCTTGAGGGCTGGAGACCTCCAGCACGTGGCCGGCGAAAACATCCTGGAACTGACGTGCCAGGCGATGGATGGAATGCCCTTCAGGCACTATGCAACGATTTCGCCGGTGTTCTCATAGGTAGCGATTTTTCCGATGCGGCGCACGTGGCGTTCGTCATTGCTGAACGGTTCTTCCAGGAAAGCCTCGATCAGTTGGGTCGCTTCCTCGACGGTGTGCTGGCGGCCGCCCACGGCAACCACGTTGGCGTCGTTGTGCTCGCGGGCCAGTTTCGCCGTGGAGAGGTTCCAGGCGAGTGCGGCGCGGACACCCTTGACCTTGTTCGCGGCAATCTGTTCACCGTTGCCGGATCCGCCCAGGACGATGCCCAATGCGTGAACTCCGGCCCCTTGGTCAGCGACGACGGCAGCGGCCGCGTTGATGCAGAACGAGGGGTAGTCATCGAGGGCGTCGTACACCTTGGGGCCGTGGTCAACGACGTCGTAGCCCTTGGCCGTCAGGTGGCTCACGAGGTGGGCGCTGAGCTCCATGCCGGCATGGTCCGTGGCAATGTGGACGCGGGGTGTGGTCACAGGAAGTCCATTCAGTCTGGCGCGCGAACCCGGCAAAGCCGGGCGCGGCGGTGAGGGATGCGGTTCCTAGGTTACTAGGATCGGGGCCCGGCTCACCTCTTAAGACGAAGCCAACAGGCCGGGCGCGTTCCGGCGGTCAAGTGGCCGGAGGCTGCTCGCCGCGCTGGGCACGCGCCGCGACGCGGTTCAGGATTCCTGCGAGCCGGTCCGCCGTGGCCGATGTCCCTGCGCTGAACGCCACCCTGCGGCCGCTGACCTGGCGGACGACGACGGCGGGACCGCTGCTGACGAGCATGGCCGTGGCTCCTCCGTGGTGCCGGAGTCCCCAGCCGCCGAAATCGGCGGCCCTGACTTCCTGCGCGGCCGCGCCTGCGATATCGACAGCGGGAACTGTGAGGACCCTCAGGATGCCGGCGACAAAGACCTGCACTCCTCCCCGGTCGGCCCGGACCCTGACGAAGAGGAAACAGGCTCCGATGACGGCGACCACTGCCAGCAATGCGCCCAACCACGGAAGCGCGATCGCGATCAACATGGCGGGGAACAAGGTGGCCACGCAGATCATCACGAACACCGAACTCCGCGCGTGGACCCACAGCAACATGGAATCCTCCGCCAGTCCGGGGTCTTCCGTCCTGATCCTTTCGGCCTCGAGGGCGGCGTCGTCTTCCGGAGTCCAATGGGGGTCGGGCTTGAAGGCCATCATCATGACCACGCCCAGGGGAAGTGCCGCTCCCGCGCCGAGGGCGAGGACGGTGGCATCAACGTGCGAGCTGCGGGCGTCGGCAAGGCCTGTTTGCCCCACGAGCCCGGCGGCCAGCACGGAGGTGATGAAGAGGGTCACCATGAGGCCCATGCCCATCATGACCCTGCGCATGATCACGGGCCTGGCAAGGGGAACAGCCTGGATGAACACCAGCCAACCCGCGACGACCAGGAATCCTCCCCCGCCCAAAACGTAGGCGAGGAACGGCGCGAAGCTAATGCCGCCGTCGGCGTTCCACGCGATGGCGACGGGATCCGGAAGGTTGTTGCGCAACATGAGTGCGCACACGGCAAATGCGCCGGCCAGCAGCAGCGGAAATGCCACCGCAAAGCGGAGCGCCCGGAGGTCCAACGAGTCGCGCATCTTTCCCATATTCCAACGCTACCCCGCGCCGGCGACACTGTGATCGAGCTTCCTTGCCAAGGCGGAATCAAGTGAAAGAATGACTTCACAGCGCCGGCGCTGGCTGAAACCAACCGGCTTCTCGAAACCATTCTTGGAGGCAACCCTTGCCAGGCCTGAACCTGACGCGCGCCGAAGCCGGACACCGCGCAGAATCGCTCACCGTGACCTCGTACGACGTCACCCTCGACTTGACGAAGGGCGCCACGGTCTTCGGCTCCACCACGGTGGTGAAGTTCTCCGCCGTCGAGGGCTCCTCGAGCTTTATCGACGCGATCACGGAGACCGTGCACAGCGTGACGTTGAACGGCACCGAACTCGATCCGGCAGTGGTGTCCGACGGCGTGCGCATCCAGTTGCCCGGGCTCGCCGCGGAGAACGAACTGAGGGTAGTCGCCGATGCCCCCTACATGAACACCGGTGAGGGCCTGCACCGTTTCGTGGACCCGGTGGACAACGAGGCCTACCTGTACACGCAATTCGAGGTGCCCGATTCCCGCCGCATGTTCGCTGTGTTCGAGCAGCCGGACCTGAAGGCGGCATTCACGTTCACGGTCACCGCACCCTCGCATTGGGACCTCATTTCCAACTCGCCCACTCCCGTACCGGTGGAAACCACCCCCGGAGACGACGGCGCGGCGCGCTCGGTCTGGCAATTCGCCCCCACCCCCCGCATCTCTTCCTACGTCACCGCCTTGATCGCGGGACCGTACCAATCGGTCCGCAGCAAGGTCACCAGCTCCGACGGCCGCGTCATCGCGCTCGGCGTGTTCGCCCGCAAGTCCCTCATGCAGTACCTGGACGCCGACAACATCTTCGAACTGACCCGCCAGGGTTTTGAGTTCTTCGAGGCCCAGTTCGGCTTCCCGTATCCCTTCGAGAAATACGACCAGCTCTTCGTTCCGGAGTTCAATGCCGGAGCCATGGAAAACGCCGGCGCGGTGACCATCCTCGAGGGCTACGTCTTCCGCGGCAAAGTCACCGACGCGCAGATCGAACGCCGCGCCATCACCGTGCTGCATGAACTGGCCCACATGTGGTTCGGGGACCTCGTCACGATGCGCTGGTGGAACGACCTGTGGCTCAACGAGTCCTTCGCCGAGTACATGTCACACCTGGCCGCGGTCGAAAACACCGAATTCGACCGGGCCTGGACCACCTTTGCCTCGGTGGAGAAGTCCTGGGCGTACCGGCAGGACCAGTTGCCCACGACGCACCCGATTTTCGCCGAGATCAACGATCTCCAGGACGTCGAGGTCAACTTCGATGGCATCACCTATGCCAAGGGAGCTTCCGTGCTCCGGCAGTTGGTTGCCTGGGTGGGGCCGGAACAATTTATGTCCGGCGTCCGCGAATACTTCCAGAAGCACGCCTGGCAGAACACCGAACTGGCGGACCTCATGAAGGAACTCGAAGCGGCCAGCGGCCGCGACCTGGACCAGTGGGGCAAGCTCTGGCTCGAGACTGCCGGCGTCAACACGCTCTCCCCCGAGCTCGAGGTCGACGCGGACGGCACCATCACGTCCTTTGCAATCGTGCAGACCGCTATCGACGAGCAGCCCACGCTGCGCCCACACCGTCTCGCCGTCGGGTTCTATGACCTCTCAGCCGAGGGCAAACTTGAGCGGACCCACAGGGAGGAGCTCGACGTCGACGGTGCCCGGACCGATGTTCCCGCCCTTGCCGGAATGGCGCGTCCGGACCTGGTCCTGCTCAACGACGACGACCTCGCCTACGCGAAGGTCCGCCTCGACCCCGCATCCTTGGCCACTGCGAAGGCCCACCTGAAGGACTTCGCCGGCAGCCTGCCGCGCACCCTCGTATGGGGCTCGGCCTGGGATGCAGCCCGCGACGGCGAAACCCCGGCCCGCGGCTACGTCGAGCTGATCCTGGCGAACATCGCGTCCGAGACCGATTCCTCCGTGATCCTGACCCAGCTCCGCCAGCTGGCCACCACCCTGACGTACTACGTCGCAGCGGACCACAAGGATGCGGCCACGGAGGCCGCCGCTGACACACTGTGGGAGCTCTCGAAGACGGCGGCTGCTGGATCGGACGCCCAGCTCCAATTCGTGAAGTCCTTCGCGCTGCTTGCCGCGAGCAGTTCCCAACTGGACACAGTCCAGGCGGTCCTGGACGGCAGCACCGTCCTGGACGGCCTGACGGTTGACCAGGATTTACGCTGGGAACTCCTCACCGCGCTGGTGGTGGGCGGGCGCGAAGGCCAGGACCGGATCGACGCCGAACTTGGGCGCGACAACACGGCCAATGGCCAGAACGCCGCCGCCTTGGCGACGGCGGCCCTTCCCACTCCCGAGGCCAAGGCCGCCGCCTGGAAGAAGATCGTGGTCACGGGCGAGCTCTCCAACGCCATTCAAAGCTCGGCCGTCACCGGCTTCATGCGGGTTCCGGACACCTCCCTGTTGGAGCCGTACGCCGAGGAGTACTTTGAGGCAGTACCTGGAATTGTCGCCAACCGCACCTTTGCGCTGGCCCAGCAAATCGTCGTCGGGCTCTACCCCGCGCAACTGACCACGCAGGCCACGGTTGACCGCACGGACAAGTTCCTCGCTGAGCTGCCGGCGGACAGCAACGCCCTGCGGCGGATGATGCTCGAAAACCGCGACGGCGTCGCCCGTGCCCTGAAGGCCCGCGCGGCAGACGCCTAAAGGCCACGGATAAATCACCGTCCGGCCCCGTTTCCGCTTCAATGGAACCGGGGCCGTTCAGTGTCCCGCCCGCGAAAGCACCGCCGCTAGACTTTCCGCATGAGCCTTGACGAACACCGCTACTCCCTGACCGTGCGCTGGACCGGAAATCTGGGCACCGGGACTTCCACCTACCGCGGCTACACGAGGGACCACGACGTCGAGATCCCCGGCCTGCCCGTCCTGAAGGGATCTTCGGACCCCGCCTTCCATGGCGACCGGAGCCGGTACAACCCCGAACAACTGCTCCTCACCGCCCTCTCCCAGTGCCACATGCTTTCTTTCCTGCATGTCGCGGTCAAACACGGGGTGGTGGTCACCGATTACGTGGACCACGCCGAGGGCTTGATGAGGCTCAATCGCGATGGCAGCGGCCAGTTCGAGAACGTCACTTTGAAGCCGCAGGTCACGGTTGCCGACCCGGCGCATATTTCCCTCGTGGACGAGTTGCACCATGAGGCCAACCAAGTGTGCTTCATCGCCCGCAGCGTCAATTTTCCCGTACAGCATGAGCCGAGCACGACGGTGGCCACGGTCTAGCCAGATGACAAGAAAGCAGTTCCGCCGAGAATCACGATGCGGATCCGGCCACGCTACGGCGATAGGGTTGACCGTGGACAAAGTGTTCAGCGCCCGGCAATCAAGGGCCCGGCGAACAATTGGATCCCGTGAGGAGCATTCCCGCATATGAACGTCGCCTCGTCGACCGACAACATCGTGGCCGATGCAGCCAAGATCGATTACGCGTCCATCTTCGTGACGCTGGGCATCGGGTTGGTGGTCTGGGTCGTGGCCAGGTTCATCATCCTGCGCATTACCCGCCGCGTGGCAGAGGGCACGAGCTTCTTCAAGAAACCCCATTTCAGGTGGGTCCAGCCGGCCTTCCGGGCGCTCGACCATGAACGCCGCGCCCAACGCGCCCACACCATCGGCTCGCTGCTGACAAGCGTGCTGAGCGTGGTGGTGGTGGTCATCGTCATCATCTACGTCCTCAAATACCTGAATGTGGATATTGCGCCGCTGCTCACGAGCGTCGGTATTTTGGGTGTGGCCATCGGCTTCGGCGCCCAACAGCTCATCCGCGATTTCCTGTCCGGCATCTTCATCACCATCGAGGACCAGTTCGGGATCGGCGATGTGATCGTGACGACTGAAGTGATTGGCACCGTTGAATCGGTAGGCCTCCGGATCACCCGGCTCAAGGCTGAAGACGGCGCCATCTGGTATCTGCGCAACGGAGAAATCCTGCGGGTGGGCAACCGCTCGCAAGGCGACTACGTGCCGGAGGAAGCCGCCGTCCCGGACGACGTTCCGCCGGCACCCCCGGGTACTGCGCCTGCCGAAACCGCTGCATCCAGTGCGCCCCCGACTTCAAAGGAAGCCCTCAAGATCCAAGAGCAGAAAGCAGGTGAGTGACATGGGCAGCCAACCGGAATCAGCAACACCGCAGCCGGCCGAACGGCGGCAGTTGATGCAAAACGATCCGTTCAGCCAGCCCGCCTACACCGACAGCTTCTATGAGGCCATCGGTGGCCACGAGACTTTCGTGAAACTGATCGACGTCTTCTACGACGGCGTCGCCGGAGATCCTTTGCTCCGGCCCATGTACCCGGAACAAGACCTCGCCCCTGCCAAGCGGCGGTTCCTCATGTTCCTCGAGCAGTATTGGGGTGGCCCGGGAACCTACAGCGAGGAACGCGGGCACCCCAGGCTGCGGATGCGGCACATGCCGTTCCAGGTGACTCCCGAAGCCAAGGACCGCTGGCTCTTCCACATGCGCGCGGCAGTGGATTCGCTCGATTTGTCGCCGCTTCACGAAGGTACGCTGTGGGACTACATGGAGCGGGCAGCGCTCACGATGGTCAACAGCCCGTCGGTCCAGCAGCCCTGAGCTTGTAGGACGGTGCTGTGTAGCCATGGGATTGGCTCGGGATTGACCTTGGATTGGCCCGGGCCTGGCTCGGGTTCAGCGGGCTTGGAAGCCCAGGCCTGATCCGGATCGAGCGAGGATGTGGCCCCGGCTGCCGCTGAGCCGGAACCAACGGCCGTTACGGAAGAGCCGGTGTTCGCCGTCGCCAAGGAAACCGAGCGCCAAGGCGGCGAACGCAGCGCCGGCGGGCACGCCGTCGAGTCCCGGAATCTCCCGGCCCCACACCGCGGCCCTGGCGTTGTTGACGATCAACGCGCCGGGCTGATCGGGAACAATCCCGGCCACCTCGGCAATTCCGGCATTCGCGACTGACCTGAGTTCGGCGTCGGGCACTGAACCCAGCGGCTCCCAGCCGCTGCGGGGTGCCCCGACTCCCGCCCATGATTCGGAAACGGTCGACGGCGGGATCGGAAGCTCGACGTCGTCGGCACCGGAACGCGCCAAGCGGTCCAGGACCGAAGACAGGGTGACGGTGACGTCCGCATGCGCGTCATCGGCGAGGGCGATGGTCCGGAGCCCGAGAATGGTCGGCGTCGACTCGCCCAGGAGGCGCGGCCTCAGGACGCACACATATGCAGCCAGGACGCGTCCGGAGGCCTGCAGCCGGATGGCGCCATCGTCGATGCTCTTGGCACGCGTGACATAAGTGCGGAGATCCGCCAGATCACGGGGATCGACGAAATGGAAGGATTGGGTCAGTACATCGGACACATCATTGACTCTACCGGCATGTCCGCGGTTGAGAGGGGTCAGGGGGGCGTCTAGAGTCGAACCATGACTGACGCGCACGCCGGCCTCGAACACCAGGTTGCCCTGGAGGACCCCACATCCACCCTCATCGAACTGTTGTCCCTGGCCGACTTCGACGGCGCGAGGACAGCCGAGGACATCTTCCTTGGGCCCTCCCAGAAGCAGCCGCGCCACCGGGTGTTCGGGGGGCAGGTGCTCGCCCAGTCGCTCGTCGCCGGTATGCGAACGGTGGAAGAGGACCGAACCGTCCATTCCATGCATGGCTATTTTCTTCGTCCCGGGGATGCCAACCAGCCCATCACTTTCAGCGTTGAACGGCTTCGCGACGGACGCTCGTTCTCCGCTCGTCGGGTGCACGCCTACCAGGAAGGTCAACCGATCCTGTCGATGATCGCTTCCTTCCAGACGGAAGCGGAGGGCGTGGAACACCAGTCCTCCATGCCGGTCGGAATCCCGGATCCCGAAACCCTGCCGAGCACCGCGGAACTCCTGCAGAAGTACGACCATCCTCTCGCCCGCCACATGTCATTCGAGCGCCCCTTCGACGTCCGCCACGTCGACCCCGCAATCTATGTGGAAGCGCCGAAGGACCGGGTCGCCGGCAATGCCGTCTGGATGAAGACCTTTGGCCCGATGCCGGACGATCCCAACCTTCATCTGGCCGCCCTGGCCTACGCAAGTGACTACACCATCCTGGAATCAGTGCTGCGCAAGAACGGATTGAGTTGGATGACGCCCGGCATGAGCGTCGCGAGCCTTGACCACGCCATGTGGTGGCATCGCCCCGTGCGCGTGGACGAGTGGCTTCTCTACGTGCAGGAGTCCCCCAGCGCCCAAGGCGCCCGCGGACTTGCCACCGGCAAGATCTTCAGCCGCGACGGCGAGCATGTCGCCACAGTGGCGCAAGAGGGGATGCTCAGGATCCCCTCGTAGCTGCCCTCGTCGCTGCCACCACGCCGCCGGATCGTCGAAGCAAAGAAGGCCGGCGCCCCGGGAGAAATATCCAGGGTGCCGGCCTTCTGTGCTGCAATTCGCTTAGTCGCGGGTCAGCTTGCGGTGCGTGACACGGTGCGGCTTGGCAGCGTCCGCACCGAGGCGCTCCACCTTGTTCTCCTCGTAGGACTCGAAGTTACCCTCGAACCAGTACCACTTCGACGGGTTCTCCTCGTCGCCTTCGTACGCGAGGATGTGGGTGGCAACCCGGTCGAGGAACCACCGGTCGTGCGAGACCACCACGGCGCAGCCGGGGAACTCAAGCAAGGCGTTCTCGAGGCTGCTGAGGGTTTCGACGTCGAGGTCGTTGGTGGGCTCGTCAAGAAGGAGAAGGTTTCCGCCCTGCTTGAGGGTCAGCGCCAGGTTCAGGCGGTTACGCTCACCACCGGAGAGCACCCCGGCCTTCTTCTGCTGGTCCGGTCCCTTGAAGCCGAAGGCGGCGACGTAGGCGCGGGACGGCATTTCGACATGGCCGACCTGGATGAAGTCCAGGCCGTCTGAGACGACCTCCCACAGGGTCTTGTTGGGGTCGATGCCGCCACGGCTCTGGTCGGCGTAGGAAATCTTGACCGAGTCGCCGATCTTGAGGTCGCCGCCGTCGAGCGGTTCAAGCCCGACGATGGTCTTGAACAGTGTGGTCTTGCCGACACCGTTAGGACCGATGACGCCGACGATGCCGTTACGGGGCAGCGTGAACGAAAGCCCGTCGATCAGGGTCCGGTCCTCGAAGCCCTTCTGCAGGTTCTTGGCTTCCAGGACCAGGCCACCCAGACGCGGTCCCGGCGGAATCTGGATTTCCTCGAAGTCCAGCTTCCTGGTGCGGTCAGCCTCCGCCGCCATTTCCTCGTACCGGGCCAGACGGGCCTTCGACTTGGTCTGGCGACCCTTGGCGTTGGAGCGGACCCATTCAAGTTCCTCGGTGAGTCGCTTGGCCTGCTTGGCGTCCTTCTTGCCTTGGATTTCGAGGCGGGCGCGCTTCTTCTCCAAGTACGTGGAGTAGTTGCCTTCATAGGGGTAGAGACGGCCACGGTCCACTTCACAGATCCACTCGGCGACGTGGTCCAGGAAGTAACGGTCGTGAGTGATGGCGAGGACGGCACCGGGGTAGGAAGAGAGGTGCTGCTCCAGCCACAGGACGCTTTCGGCGTCCAGGTGGTTGGTGGGCTCGTCAAGGAGCAGGAGGTCGGGCTTCTGCAGCAGGAGCTTGCAGAGCGCTACACGGCGGCGCTCACCACCGGACAGGACCGTCACGTCGGAGTCGCCCGGCGGGCAGCGGAGTGCGTCCATGGCCTGCTCGAGCTGGGAATCGATGTCCCAGGCATCAGCAGCATCGATGGCTTCCTGAAGGTGGCCCATTTCCTCCAGCAGGGTGTCGTAGTCGGCGTCCGGGTTGGCCATTTCCTCGGAGATCGCGTTAAAGCGCTGGATCTTCGAGTAGATCTCGCCCACGCCTTCCTGGACGTTGCCCAGGACGGTCTTTTCCTCGTTCAGGGGCGGCTCCTGCAGGAGGATGCCCACGGAGTAGCCGGGGCTGAGGCGGGCTTCGCCGTTCGACGGGGTGTCGATACCAGCCATGATCTTCAGGATCGTGGATTTGCCAGCTCCGTTCGGGCCAACGACGCCGATCTTCGCGCCAGGGAAGAACGACATGCTGACATCGTCCAGGATTAGTTTTTCGCCAACGGCCTTGCGAGCCTTGGTCATCGTATAAATGAATTCCGCCATGCCGTTAAATCTAATGGGTGGCACGGCATAACTCACATTCGGCCCTGCTAGCGGGAATTCCCGACGAAGCATTTGCCGCTGGCCAACACGGGCAGGACCGACACCGAAACCTGGCCGTCCCTGATCTCGCCCATGACGCAGTCCTTGTCCAGCCTGGCGGCGGCCTCGATAGCGTCGACATCCAGTCCCGTCGGTGTCTTGCTCGCGGATACCTCCACAGCAGCCGCGGGGATGCCGGCCGAAACGAGCTGTGATCGCAATGCATCTTGTGCCGGTTTGGGGGTTGCGGCGGCAATGGTTTTGAGTACGGACTCCATGGTCTGCTTCAGGGAAGCAGTGCCAGGGCTGAGCGAAGCCGATGTCGATGCCGATGCCGACGGGCTTCCCGCGCCGGGTGCGACAGCGGGAGTGGCACTGGCCGTACTCGATGGGGCCGGCGACGAGGCAGGCGATGAAACCGCCGTGCTTCCTGACACCACGGGCGCAGGCGCCGTGCAGCCGGTCACCAGCCCGGCCACGAGTAACGGCACGGCAAGCAGCAAACCCGGGCTTCCGGCCGCGTGGTGGCGTCCTGATGGTTTTTGCGGCATTCCCCTGCTCATCACCCGGCTATTCTGCCATGCGGCGTACTACCCGCCGCGCCGCATGGTATCTGCGGGTGTCCGCGGCATCCACTGTTTCAGGGGCCGGCATGATTTCGGGCCGCGCGGGCATTCAGGCGCCGAGTCATTTCAAGCCCGGGCGTCGACAAGTTCTCCCGTGTGAGTATCAACGAGAACCGACTCGTCGCCCTCTCCGGCCGAAAAGATAACTTCCCGCTCGGCTGCGGCGCTGCCGTCCTCGTCGTCATGCGGGCTGTCTTCACCATCTTCTTCGGCCGAGGGCCACGGGTTCTCCGGCTCCGCCTCAGCGGCCGCGGGCGTGCTTTGCGGGCCGGTGCCACCGGTGGTCCGGATGAAGTTCGCCGAGCCCCACATGAGGTCATGCCCCACCGTTTCGGCGACGATTTCGGCAACGTGGTAGATCTTGCCGTCGTGCTCCCATTGCCTCAACTTGAGTTTTCCGACCACGATGACCCGCTGGCCCTTCTTGACGCTGCATCCGATGTTTCCCGCGAGATGCCTGAACGCTTGGACGCTGAACCAATTGGTGTTGCCATCCACCCAGACATCGTTCGCGCGGTCGAACCTGCGTGCCGTGGAGCCCAGCCGGAACGAGGCCGTCCCCGTCCCGCCGGGTGTCGTCGAACTCTTGGGTTCCGTGGCAACGAATCCCCGGACGGTGATGATGTCATTCATGGTCTTGTCCTAACGTGAGTTGAGCTGCCTGCCTGGCTCTTTCAGCTTCACGTGCCGCGGACTTCCGCGGCAGTACCTAGTTCACGTATGTGGATAGCCCGACGCCGTCGCCGCCTGTGGGGGAAGAGTCAAGTTCGAAACCGAGCCGACTTCACAGGCAGCCGCCGCAAGGTAAACTCTTGATGGCGTCTCAGCCACGTGCTGTGCGTGCGTCGCCTGCCTCGGTAGCTCAGAGGATAGAGCAGGAGCCTTCTAATCTCTTGGTCGGGGGTTCGATTCCCTCCCGGGGCACCCAAAGAGCGGCTCTGAGCTGCGGAAACGTAGTTCAGAGCCGCTCTTGCTCTTCGTCAGGCCGTAAAGACCCGCAGCCAGAGGCCAAGACAGCACGTGCCGTCCAGCATCACCGGGTTCTACGCTGTTCCTATGGTCCTGAACCCCGCCGGCTCCGCAGCCATCACGACTGGCCCTGCAAGCTGGCCCGATGTTGAAAGGCTATTCGGCGTCCGGGGCGAGCCTTCGCGCTGTTGGTGCCGTTGGTTCGCCCTCACCGGGCAGGATTGGAAGACCACTCCACCTGAGGCTCGGAAGGAACAGCTCAAAGCAAAATTCGACGACGGCCCCGAACCCGGCGTCCTGGCGTTCCGGGGCGGCGAAGCAGTGGGCTGGTGCGCCGTGGAACCGCGCCAGTGCTATCCGCGCATCGAGCGATCCCAGATCCTCAAGGCCGCAGGAGCAAGTACCGCGGAAGGCCCGGGAGTTTGGTCGGTCAGTTGTTTCGTGGTTTCTCCCGGCCACCGCCGGAGCGGGGTGGCGGCCGCATTGCTGGACGCCGCCGTCGGGCATGCCTTCGCGCATGGCGCCGAAATCATCGAAGGATACCCCGTGGATTCCTTGCTACGGCCCAAGGCCGGTCCGGCCGATCTCTACCAGGGAACTGTGAAGTTGTTCGGTGCGGCTGGCTTCTCTACAGTTTCCACGGCGGTCCCCGGTAGGGCGGTCATGCGCCTGCGGCGCTGATTTCCGGGGTTCCACATTCAGAAGCAACCGCGCTAAGGCAGCGTCAAGACAAGCGGTCCGTCCGCGGTGATCGCCACGGTGTGTTCGCTATGCGCCGCACGGCGGCCGTTGGCGGAGCGCAGGGTCCACTGGTCGTCGTCGTGGTAGTAGTCGTCGCTGCCACCGAGGATCAACATCGGCTCGATGGCGATCACCAAGCCCTCCACGAGCTTCACCCCGCGGCCCGGCCGTCCGATGTTCGGCACACTCGGCTCGGCGTGCATGGTCCGGCCAATGCCGTGCCCACCGTGATCGGCAAGGATCCCGTAACCGCTGCGCTTGGCTTCTCCGCCAATGGCGTACGCAAGGTCGCCCATCTTGTTTCCAATCCGGGCAGCGTCGATTCCGCGGGCGAGGGCGGCGTCCGTGGCATCGATCAACTCCTGGTCCACCGGATCCGGGGTGCCCACGATGAAACTGACTGCCGCGTCCCCGCACCAACCCTCCACGAATGCCCCACAATCGACGCTCAACAGATCCCCGTCCTGCAACACATATCCGTCCGGGATGCCGTGCACCACGGCGTCGTTGACGCTCGTGCAGATGACCCCTGAAAAGGGCGTGGACGCCCACCGCGGGCGGTAATTCAGGAACGCAGGCTTGGCTCCGGCGGCCTCCATGTAAGCGGCCGCAACCTCGTCCAGCTCCTTGAGCGACATACCGACCCGGGCGTGCGAACGAACCGCCGAAAGCGTATTGGCAACCACCCTTCCGGCTTCGCGCATGAGCGCAATCTCTTCTGGCGTCTTCACCATGGACATCAGGGGCCTCCAAGCATCAAGAACAAGGGGCCGGACCGGCCGCCGGACGAACTCTTCAACCCACTCTAGGGGCCTCTTCACCGCAGTCAACCGGGAGGCGTGTCCGAACCCGCCCACGAGTGTCCTAAAGTCGCGGTATGGAACACCGAAGACTCGCGATCATTCGTGGACGCCTGCAGGCAGAGGCAGATCCGGACCGTGCGAAAGCGGCACAGGCGTACATGAAATCATCCATGCCTTCGCTCGGGGTCAAGGTCCCCGCAGTCCGCCGCATCGTCCTCGCGACCGCGAAAGAACTCCCCTTCGAGTCCCCCGCCGAACTTCGTGACGATGTCCGGCTGCTGTGGCGGGAAGCTACATGGCGGGAAGAACGCTATGCGGCCATCGATCTGACCTCGCTCAAGTCCGTCGCCAAGGATCTGGAGATGTTGCCCCTATATGAAGAAATCATCCGGACCGGCGCATGGTGGGACTTCGTTGACGGCGTTTCCGACCGTATTTGCGCCCTTCTGCAACACCACCGGGGCACGCTGACTCCGCTCTTGAAGACATGGGCAAGCGACCCGGACTTCTGGATCCGCCGCGCAGCCATCACCTCCCAGCTCAAGGCAAAGACTTCCACGGACCAAGAACTTCTTGCCACGGCGCTTGACGCCAATCTGGCTGACAAGGAGTTCTTCATCAGGAAAGCAATCGGCTGGACCCTGCGGGAGTACGCCAAGACCGATCCTGAGTGGGTACTGAGCTACGTGGAAACCCGACGGCCCCTGCTGAGCCCGTTATCCCTGCGTGAAGCGATGAAACACCTTGGGTGAAAGGCTCAGGATTTCGGTTTGAGCTTGAGCTTCAAAGTCCCGCGACGCGGGCGGAACAGCACGTGGGTCTTCTTGTCAAAGAACACCAAGTAGGCGATGAAGGAGACCGCGATGGCGATGGCCACTCCGCGCACCACCTCGATGGGGATCCACTGGAAGACGCTCAATTGGTCTGTCAGGGCGATAAGGGTGAAGAACGCCGTCAAATAGAAGACCGTGCGGAGCTGGGCGCCGTCCGCGATCCCCGTCACGGTGAAGAACACGAGCAGCCACACCATGTACCAAGGCTGGATCACGGGCGCCAAGACGACGACGGCGGCGAAAGCACAGGCCATCCGGCGAAGCACGGTTTTGTTGAACTCGGGTTCGTCGTCGATCGGCGCAGGCATGCCGATCCCGCGGCCGGGCGTCCGTACGGCGAGCCAGACGATAGCAAGCGCCGAGACCGCCGTTCCGGCAGTTTGGATAATATCCGTCACGGGAACGCCCGGACCCCCGAACAGTCCGACG
Source organism: Arthrobacter gyeryongensis (assembly GCF_039543785.1). Lineage (NCBI taxonomy): Bacteria > Bacillati > Actinomycetota > Actinomycetes > Micrococcales > Micrococcaceae > Arthrobacter > Arthrobacter gyeryongensis. Next base: position 17,692 of record NZ_BAABKK010000022.1, on the reverse strand, counting down.
ACGAATCCCGCCGTATGTGCCAGCAACCCCACCGGCGCGTACCAGATCCAGACGGCGCCGGGAGTCTGGAGGGCGCCAAGCCAGCCAAATCCCAGGCCGTTCACCAGTCCTGCGCCGGCCAGCAAGCCTAAGGACAAGCCCAACGTCGCCGTCCAGCAGAGCATTCTGCGGCCCCAGCCGGCACGGGCACCCGCCCAGAGCAGCCCGGCAAAAGGCAACGCAATCAAAGTAATCGGCTTGATGGCGATCGAGGCCGTGATCAGCACGATTCCAAGCACGGGTCGTTTGACCGATGCGAAGTACAATCCGGCAACGACCAGTCCCAACATCAAGGAGTCGTTGTGTGCGCTGGCGATGAAGTTGATCAGGAGAACCGGGTTGAGGACCCCAAGCCATAGTGCCCGGTCCGGGTTCACTCCGTGGAGCGCAGCCAAACGGGGAACGTACACGGCGAGCAGCACCACCCCGGCAAGGGCAGCGAGGCGGAAGGGAATCAGCGCAAGCTCGGGGACGCCGGCGCTCACCCACACGGCACCCTGTTCGATCCAGAGCCATAGCGGGCCGTAAGGCGTAGGCGCTTCCGTCCACAATTTGTCGGGTCCGAGTGAAAAGTAGTTGCTCAGGGCCGAGATGCCGTTGGTATATGGGTTCAGTCCCTGCTCCATGAGCCGGCCCTGGCCGATGTAGGCATATGCGTCCCTGCTGAACAACGGCAAACTGAACATCATCGGAACTGCCCACATCCACAATGCGCGCCGGAGCACAGGACGCGAGGACGGGCTCCATCCGCCGATCCGCTGGGCAATGCGCAGCCAAGAACGCAGGAGCAGGAGCGCGCCGAGGCAGAGCATCACGGTGCAGACGATCACGCCAACCGGAGATGTCCTGGCCATGATGAAGAGGGGCGTACGGATAAGGGAGCCGCTGGTTGTCGCCATCCAGCCGACACCGATCGAGCCTGCCACCATGAGCAACGACCCGACGAACCCTTGGAGGATCGCCGTCCTCGCCGCTTTGGCTATCTCCGTGCCGTGTACCGGGGCGTTGGAATCGCCAAGCGCCTCTGGATGAGCCAACGAACTCCCCACCTCACGCTCACGAAACTTCGACGTCACCATCAAACAAAATCCTGTCTGGTTCCCTGCCGCATCCGGGCCAAAGTGGCGCTGCCGGTTGCCATGGATTAGTGCAACTGTAGCATCGCCGCCCTTGGCTTCCCGGGGCCAACCAGACCGTGGGTCTGCCCGCGAAAGTGGCCTGAGATAGGATGGACAGGGCTCTGGTTTGATGCCGAAGACCCACAGCCACGCTGGTTCCGCGTGAAATTCCATGGAACCGATGTTGTTTGGAGCGGCTCTGGCCGCTGCGGCTTACGGCACCCTGTGACGATAACTACCTGACAAGGATCCTCCCATTTCCACGGACTCATTCTTCAGCGCGCTCACACGGTTCCGCCATCGTGTTCTTCCCGTTTCGGTGGAGGCAAGGCTCAATTCTCCCAAGGGCCTCCTTGTAGGCTTCTGCGTCGTGCACTTGGTCTTCCTCGTGTTCGCGCTGGTCCTTTCCTTGCGCGGTGAGGCCTTCAGCGACACTTTCATTTATCGGGACTGGACCTCGGCAGGGTTCCGGGATGAGAACCTCAGCAGCGGCCCAAGTCCTTGGGTCTACCCCGTCCTCGCCTTGGTCCCAATGGCCATCGCGGGCTTGGCCGGACCCGGTCCGTTCTTTTTTCTCTGGGTACTCATGATCACCGTGCTCAACGGCGTCGCTCTCGCCAAGCTCACGGGGCGGGGTCGCCTTCGCGAGGCCATCCCGGCGGGATGGTGGTGGCTGGTCTTCGTCCTCATCATGGGTTGGCTGGGATTCGCCCGGGTGGACGGCTTGACTGCCCCCATCGTGTTGATCGCCTTGGCTTACGGGGTGTCGCACCCTTTCGTTGCCTCGACCCTCCTGAGTGTTGCCACCTGGATGAAGGTCTGGCCGGCCGCCGTCATGTTGTCGTTGTTCACTGTGGTCAAGCAGAGAACCAAAGTGGTGGCTGCCGGAATTCTCACGAGCGTTCTGGTCCTTGCCCTCACGGCGGCCGTAGGCCAACTGCCGAAGCTCCTTAACTTCCTGACCCAGCAAGGCGATCGTGGCATGCAGTTGGAAGCCACCTTCACCACTCCTTGGTTGTGGCTCTCGGTCCTTCATGTTGGCGACTCGAGAATGTACATGAACACCGACATCAACTCGATGCAGGTCGATGGGCCGGGCACGGCCTTCATGTCATTCCTTATGCAGCCCCTTCTCGCCCTGGCCGCGATCCTGGTGGCTGCCCTGACCTTCTGGGCCCTGCACAACGGCAAGCGAACCGGCGGGGCGGACCGCACCGAACTGTTGTTGGCTGGCTCGCTGACCATGGCCACGGCTTTCGTCGTGTTCAACAAGGTCGGTTCACCCCAGTTCATGGTGTGGCTCGCGCCTGCCGTCGCCGTCGGGCTTGCCCACAGCTGGAAGGAATGGCGGGTGCCCGCGGCGATGCTCATCGCCATTGGGGTGGCCACATACTTCATCTACCCCCTCTTCTATGACGCACTGAGCCACAACAACCCTTGGATGGCACTGGTGTTGACGGTGCGCAATGTCCTGCTGGTGGTCCTGTTCTGCTGGTCCGTACGCCGCCTGTACCTTTTGGGCAAGAAGATCCCGGCCAACCAACCGGCCGCCGTTGCCAAGGAGTCCTGAGATTTCCGTTCGATTCTTTGACGGGCTCGCCCGCGTGCGCGACGCCGCCCTGCCGCCTGCCGCTGTCGCCTGGTTCGGCCGTCCGTCCAGCGTTTGGTGGGGTTTCGCCGCCGTACATGTGTACTTCCTCGGCTGGATGGCAAGTTTCTTCCTGTCCGGAAACACGTTCAGCGACACTGAGCAGTACCGCCAGTGGGCGATGGCCGGATACAACCCTGCGGATCTCCATGGAGCCATCAGCCCGTGGGTCTACCCGGTGCTTGCCCAGATTCCGATCTTCCTGGCCAACATCGCGGGCCCGGGTCCTTACCTGCTGGTTTGGACGTTGATCATCACTGCACTCAATGCCGCCGGCTTGTTCATCTTGACCCGCGGCCCGCGCAGGGCAACAGGGATTGCCCCTGCCTGGTGGTGGCTGTTTTTCACGGCTTTCATGGGCTACCTCAGCTTTGCCCGTGTGGAAGGCATCACGGCACCCATCGTGTTGGTCGCGTTGCTGTATGCCGCCACGCGGCCCGTGGCGGCGGGCATCCTCCTCAGCATCGCCACGTGGATCAAAGTCTGGCCGGCCGCCGTTTTGGTTCCGATCATCATCGCGAGCCACCGCAGGCTGCGGATCATCACATGCGGCGCCGCTGTAACTGCCGCCGTCGCATTGGGCACCTATCTTTCGGGCGGCCTCCCGCATATCCTCGACTTCCTGACAAACCAGGGTGAGCGCGGCATGCAACTCGAAGCCACGTTCTCAACCCCTTGGGTCTGGTTGAGCGTGCTCAACGTCGGCGGTTCCAAAATCGCCGACAACGTCGCCATCAATTCCACCGAGGTGTACGGACCGGGTGCCAATGTGGCGGCGTTCATGATGCAGCCGCTCTTGGTGCTTGCCGCCGTCGCCGGCTCTGCCCTTTTGCTTTGGGCGCTTCGGCGGGGTGCCGAAGCGGAAGAGTTGTTTCTCGAGGGCGCCCTCATGATGACCACCGCGTTCATCGTGTTCAACAAGGTGGGTTCGCCGCAGTTCATCATTTGGCTTGCGCCGGTGGTTGTCGCCGGGCTGACCCACGATTGGAATCGTTGGCGGGTTCCTGCCGCCCTCCTGATGGGTATCGCCGTGACGACTTTTGTGATCTACCCGTTGTTCTACACGCCGCTGATCCATGCCAACCCCGTGATGGCAACAGTGCTGACCACGCGGAACGTGCTTCTAGTTGTACTGCTCTGGTGGTCCGTGCAGCGGACCTTGGAACTGGGCCGCAAGTCCGGCGCAAGAACCGCTATCCGGAGCGCCTGAGCCGCTGCTCAAGCCGGCGGAGCAGTTGCGCAGGGCTGGAGCGGATCAGCAGCCTGCGCGTGTGAACGTCCAACACCATCAAGTAGACGGTGAATCCCACGGCCACCAGGAAGGCCAGGGAGGAAACTTTGACGTTCAGTTCCACGAAAGACAGGACCGAAATCTGGTCCTGCGCGCCGAAGGCCACGAAGAACGTGACGGCGACATAGAGGGACTTGATCTGCCAGTCGTCCCTGATGCCCGTGACCGCAAGCAGCGGGATGAACCACAAGATGTACCACGGCTGGATAATCGGAGAAAGCATGACGACGGCGGCAAACGCCAGGGCCGCGCGTCGCACCAGCCGTGAGTAGTCGCCGCGGAACATCAGTACCACTACCAGCCCGATTCCGGCCCACTTCATGAGGGTGCGTAGTCCCGTAGCCACGGTGGAACCGGGCAGGCCCAGGAGGTTGGCGATGACCTCGACCTGCTGGCCCAGGAAGCCCGAAGGCGAATATCCGGTGTAGCCGGGCGTCGGATCAAGGATGGCCCAAACCCATCCAAAGCCAAGGTTGTAAGGAATTCCGCTCACCGCCAGGACGGCAAAGCTGATACCCGCTGTCGCGCCCCAGAACAGGAACTTGCGGGCCCAACTCGCTGCCGGACCCGCCCACATGAGGCCTATGAATGGCAAGAGAAGTACTGTGATCGGCTTGATGCCGATGGAAGCCGTGACCAGCAGAAGGCCGGTGATGTGGCGCCCGGTGGCTGCAAAGTACATTCCCGCCACTGCCAGGCCCACCATGAGGGCATCGTTGTGGGCGCTGGCGACGAAGCTGATGAGAAAGAGGGGGTTGGCGACGGCGATCCACAGTGCGCGGCCGGGATTGATCCCGTGCAGTTCGGCGAGCCTGGGAACATACACCACGCAGAGCAGCACTCCCACTGTCGCAAGCACCCGGAAGAGCAACACGGAAAAATCGGGCTGGGCGTCGGTGATGCCCACAACCCACCTGGCAAGCCACAGGAAATAGGGCCCGTACGGCGTCTTGGCTTCAGCCCAGGCAGGATCGGCGCCCAGGGAAAACCAGTTACTGAGCGAGGAAATGCCTGCGGTGTAGGGGTTCTGGCCTTCCAGCACCAGCCTGCCCTGGCCGGTGTAGGCGTACACGTCGCGCGAATAGATGGGAACGGCAAACATCAGGGGCGCCGCCCACGCCGCGACAGCGACAACCACGGATCTGAGCGATCCGGGCCCCCAGTCCTTGAGCCTTTGTCCGAGCCTCAACCATGACCTGACCAAAAGCATGGCCCCCGCCGTCAGCAAGATGGTGGAGGTCGTCACGCCCCAGCCCTCCGTGCGCAGGGCGATGACAAGAGGGTGCCTGAACATGGGCGATCCGTTGGCAATCCAGCCGGCACCGATCGACCCGACGAAGATCATCAGGGATCCAAAAAACCCTTGCCAGATTGCCACATAGGCCTTGATCTGGCCGGGGGTGCCGGCGCCGATGTGCGCGGCATCCGGGGAATAGAGACTCGCGGCGGCCTTCTCCGACGGCGCCGCGGGTTCCTTTGCCTCATCCCGGCTATTTGAGGTGCCCACGCCCGTTCCGCCTGCCGTCATGATATTCCAGTCCCTACGTACATTGGTCCAGCTCATCGATGCAGGCAACAACCGCTCGACAACGGCCCAGTTTACCAGCCACGGTAAGCCCTAGGAGCGGAATGAAGCGCCCCGCCACCCTTCCCACGCGACCGAACGGTAGGCTGGACGGGTGCCTATTACTAATGAACGCATCGTCTGGATCGACTGTGAGATGACCGGCCTCGACCTGGTAAACGACGCCCTGATCGAGGTCGCGGCCTTGGTCACCGATTCGGAGTTGAACATCCTGGGCGATGGCGTCGACGTCGTTATCAAACCCGAAGACGCCGCGCTTGAACAGATGAACGACTTCGTCCGCGACATGCATACGCGCTCGAAACTCCTGGACGAACTCCCGCACGGCAAGACCATGGACGAAGCCGAAGCGATCGTCCTGGAGTACATCGAGAAGTGGGTACCCGATCCGAAAAAGGCACCGCTGGGCGGCAACTCAGTCGGAACCGACCGGATGTTCCTCGCCCGGGACATGCCCAACATCGTTGAACACCTCCACTACCGGGTCATCGACGTGAGCACCATCAAGGAGCTCTCGCGCCGATGGTTCCCCCGCGCGTATTTCCAGTCGCCCGCCAAACATGGCGGCCACCGAGCGCTCGGAGACATCAAGGACTCCATCGACGAACTGCGCTACTACCGCGAGGCCGTGTTCGTTCCGGCTCCCGGTCCCGATACAGCCACTGCGCAGAAGATTTCCAAGCAGATCGCCGCCGGACCGGAGACCCCGGCAAGCACGTGATCTGGGGCACCTTTTCGGGAAATTTCAGCCAAACGGTCAAAAGTGGCAAAACCACCCCCTAAGACGGGGTATAGTTTTTGTCGTTGCCTTCGCAGCTAACGGGTCATTCCGAAAGCACAAAAGGCGCATGGTGGGCGTAGCTCAGTTGGCAGAGCGCCTGGTTGTGGTCCAGGAGGTCGCGGGTTCAACCCCCGTCGCTCACCCTCACGGGATCGGTAGTTGTTTATCGATCGCAGCCAAAGGCCGTACTGGTTATCCAGTGCGGCCTTTGCTTTGTCCCGGCCGATTTCGGCCATTCCAGGCCCGAGAACCAGAGGAACACCTGACATGACCGTCCTGCCAGTCACCATCTGGGGCGAGCCCGTGCTTCATCGCCGGGCGCGCGAGGTGGAAAAGTTCGACGACGAGCTGCGCACCTTGATTGCCGACATGTTCGAGACCAACGAAGCCGCCAACGGCGTCGGGCTGGCCGCACCCCAGGTGGGGGTCGGCAAACGGATTTTCATCTTCAAATACGCGAACGACGACGACGCCCCGGACGAAGGCGTCCTGGTGAACCCGGTCCTCACCCTCTCCAAGATCCCCGGCGCCCTTCCCGATCCCGAGGAGGACGTCGAAGGCTGCCTGTCATTCCCCGGGGAGCACTACCCCCTTCAGAGGGCCGAATGGGCCCGCGTCCAGGGCTTCGACGGCTACGGCAACCCGGTGGATTTCGTGGCGACGGGCTGGTTCGCGAGGGTCATGCAGCACGAATTCGACCACCTCGACGGCAAGCTCTATGTGGACCGGCTGGCTGACCGCTACGCCAAGAAGGCCAAGAAGCAGGCCAAAAAGAACGGCTGGGGAGTTCCCGGTCTGAGTTGGATGCCGGGTGTTGACCCGGACCCCTTCGGACATTGACCGATGGCCGGCATAGCGCAGGATGAATTATTCAAGCTTCTCGACATCCAGGGCGAGGACGCTTTTGGGTGTGCCTCGCTGCTGGAGTCACCTCCTGGAGACGGCGCTCGACGGGCCCTTGCCAGCCTTGACGCCCGCCTGGGCGTCTTTCCAAGTAAATCTGCAACCATGGACGACTGCACGGAAACGGACTGGATCGAGGCGCTCCTGCGTTTCGCGCCGGTAGTCCACCGCTATCATCTTTCCCTTGGCATCCCGCCGGAATCCTCCGCCGCGATCCTGGCCGATGTAGGACTGAACCTTCGAATCAACCGACGGGTCCACGGTCGCTTCGGCCTGGACACGTGGGCATGGCTGACCCTCCACATGGCCGGAAACATCTTCCGGATCGGTCGCCTGCAATTTCACCTTGTCCGCGGTGACGCGGGAGGCCCCTCCGCCGCGGGCGCCTCCTGGGTGCTGGGCGTGCACATCCCCGAGGATGGCGGCCTCTCCCCCGCCCTCGTGGACACGAGCTTCAGCCAGGCCAGCAAGTTCTTCGACCGATACTTCCCGGACAAGGCGGTCTCCGTGGCAAGCTGCGACTCCTGGATGCTGGATCCCTACCTGGCCCGGAAGCTGCCGCACAGCAACATCGCCGCTTTTGCCCGCCGGTTCACCCTGGACCGCTGCTCAGACGCTCCGGGCGACGCTGTCTACTTCACCTTCCGGCAGCGGGGAATGGACAACCTTGATCGGCTCCCCCGCGAGACGTCGCTTCAGCGGGTGGTGCTGGAAAGGATCGACGACGGCGGGACCTGGCAACTCGGACACGGCCACCTGATGCTTCCCCCAGCGCAGGCCAACCACGCCTGACGCGGCCGCCCCGCGCCCTCAAGCGGCTACATCGCCCTGATGGTCCGTTGACCGGGGCACGAGTCCAGGACGCGCCTCATGGCGTCTTTCTCCGCCTGGGTGACCCAGAGCCCGTACGCGGCTTTGACGGAAACCTGCCGGGCTACGTAATGGCAGCGAAAACCCTTGTTGGCAGGGAGCCAACTCGCGGCGTCGCCCGCGCCTTTCTTCACGTTGGCCGGGCCGTCAACTGCAATGAGGTTGAGGGGGTCATTGGCGAGGCTTTGCCGTTGTTTGGCAGTGAGCTGCTGGGCACCCTTCTGCCAGGCATCCCCGAGAGCCACCACATGATCGATTTGTATGGCCGAGCTGCTTTCGGAGCCCCTGCGGAAATGGATGTCCTGGCCGGTGTACGGCTCGCGGAGCTTCCCGGACGCGATCCTGCATTTGGAGCCTGCCGTGAACTCCGCTGCCGTAAGATCCCGCCTCAGGATGTCGTTCCTGGTATCGCAGCCGTTCCGGTCGACGTCGAGCCAGGCCTGGCCGAACTCGTTGCGGTCGTAGGTGTCCTTGGCTGCGCGCCCTTTCACGGGAAGCGCTTCCAAGGCATCGACGGCGGAACCGGCCGGTACCGGCTGAACGGCTTCCACCGGCTTCATCCAGTCCGGGTCGAAGACAGGAGCTTCCGTTGGTCCATTGATCGGGTCCTGGCCAACTGCGAACTGGCCGTTGGTGAAGAACCATCCGATGCCCGTTAGTCCACCGGCGAGGATGAGAATCAGCAGCACCCAGGCCTGCCGGGACTGGCGGCGGGCGCGTCGATAAGCGGCCCAGGTGGTGCTCAAGGGATTGCGTCCTTTCGGGCAGGAACACGTCCCTTGAGACTAGTTGATGCGCTGTTCGCCGACGCTGATATCCACAGTGTGGAGGACAGGTCAGAATGTCGGAACAATCACAGCGCAAGCTGCAGGGGCGGCCTACTGCTCCTTGGTGACGCGTTTCAGGTCTTCGGCCGCCAGCTCGAGAAGGGACCCCAATTGGATGACCCTGTCCTCGGAGATATCCCCCGCCGCGTGTCCGGCCTTGGCTTCGTCGAGCAGCCGCTGGGCTTCCTTGAGGTTGGCGCGCGCCACGTCCAGTGCGTGTTCAAGGGTTGTTTCGTGATCCAGAATCTTTTCGCTTTCCATGCGTCCATTCTGGTCAGGTTTCCCGGCTGATACCAGCGCATCAGCCGGGAATACCCTGTGTCTTTCCTCGCGTTGTCCGGAGCCGGCTAGACGCCGGCTGGCTCCAAGGTTGCCTTAGGTTCAAGGTTCACAGCGACGCCGCGTGCCGGGAACGACGGCGGGTTCACGCCGGCCATTTCTTCCATGACGCGCACTACCTGGCAGGAGTAACCGAATTCGTTGTCGTACCAGACGTAGACCACGAGGTGCTTGTCTGTGGCGATGGTGGCCAGGCCGTCCACGATGCCGGCACGGCGGGAGCCCACGAAGTCCGTGGAGACGACCTCGGGCGAGTCGATGAAGTCGATCTGCTTCCGCAGCTCCGAGTGCAGGGACATTTCACGAAGGTAGTTGTTGACTTCCTCCTTCGTGGTTCCCTTTTCAAGGTTCAGGTTCAGGATGGCCATCGACACGTCCGGGGTGGGAACGCGGATCGCGTTGCCGGTCAGCTTGCCCTGCAGTTCCGGAAGGGCCTTCGCCACCGCCTTGGCCGCACCAGTTTCGGTGATGACCATGTTCAGGGCAGCCGAGCGGCCGCGGCGGTCACCCTTGTGGAAGTTGTCGATCAGGTTCTGGTCGTTCGTGAACGAGTGCACGGTTTCCACGTGCCCGTGGATGACGCCGAACTTGTCGTTGAGTGCCTTGAGCACCGGGGTGATGGCGTTCGTTGTGCACGAAGCCGCAGTGACGATCTTGTCCGTGTCCTCGATGGAGGAGTGGTTGATGCCGTGGACGATGTTCTTCAGATCACCCTTGCCCGGAGCCGTGAGCAGCACCCGCGCGACACCCTTGCTCTGCAGGTGCTGGGACAGGCCCTCGGCGTCGCGCCAACGGCCCGTGTTGTCCACCACCAGGGCATCCTTGATCCCGTAGGCCGTGTAGTCCACGGTGGAGGGGTTGTCCGAGTAGATGACCTGGACCTGGACACCGTTGGCCGTGATCGTGTTGGCGGCCTCGTCCACGCGGATGGTGCCCTCGAAGGAACCATGCACCGAGTCACGCCGCAGCAGGCTTGCGCGCTTGACGAGGTCGTTCTCGGCACCCTTGCGGACCACGATCGCGCGCAGCCGCAGGCCGTGGCCCCCGCCGGCCTTTTCGATCAGGAGGCGCGCCAGCAAGCGGCCGATGCGCCCGAAACCGTAAAGCACGACGTCGGTGCTGGTCCGGTCGTCCGCGCCGCGGCGCCCGACAACCTCGGCAAGCTCGGCGCGAAGGAAGTCCTCCAGGGGCGTTCCCGCGGCCTCGGCCTTGTACTTCTCGTTCAGGCGGGCGATATCGATCGCAGCGGCCCCGAGGTCAAGTTCAGCCAGGATGTTCAGCAGCGGCGCGGTCTCTTCGAGACGGAGTTCGTCCTTGCTCATCCGGCGCGCAAAACGGTGGGCTTTCAGGATGTTCATCGACGACTTGTTGATGAGGCTGCGCCCGTGGATGCTGGTCACCACGTTGTTCTCACGGTACAGCCGGCCGATCACCGGAATCATGGCCTCGGCCAGCGCTTCGCGGCCCATCCACGTATCAAGACAAGAATCTGATGACTGGCTCACAGAACTACCTTCCTAGGGTCAGCTACATACGTCCTCGTACGTAGATGGTGGCCGCCCGGAGTAATCCTGCGGCACTGGCATCGGCGGGACTTCGGTCTGCCCGGACACCTCGAACGTTGCAAAGAAAAACCGCCAGCTGCGAACGCAGAACCGGCGGTGGAACTTCTACGTTCACTGTCCATTCTAAGGTCTGGCACCGGGCGCCTTGGCCCCCGGAATGCGTGAAATCACTCACACAAGGCTGTGGGATGGGTTGACCGATACGCCGGGTTCTGTCCTCCCCCGCCGTTGCCGGCGAAGGAGTGGCGACCATCCATCTACGAACGCCGTTGCCGACGCCCTCCAGCGGCCTACCCGGACACTCGGGCGAGCAGCCCTCGATCGTGCCCTGTCTGGCCTTGCTCCGGGTGGGGTTTACCTAGCCTCCCTGGTCACCCAAGGAGCTGGTGGTCTCTTACACCACCGTTTCACCCTTACCTGCTGCCTGCCTGTGCTGGCACAAGCAGACGCAGGCGGTCTGTTCTCTGTGGCACTGGCCTGCGGGTTACCCCGAGTGGGCGTTACCCACCACCCTGCCCTGTGGAGCCCGGACGTTCCTCGAGCCACTCACGTGGCGCGCGGCCGCCTAGTCAACCCATCCGCCCTATAGTCTACCGGCGTCGGGCCCCCGCATTTTCAGACAGCACTGCCGAATCGTTCTGCCTGGACAATCCGCGACAGCAATACCGCTAATATCGACTGGTGCTGATTCTGCTGCCACCTTCCGAAGGCAAGACCCCCGCTGCCAAGGGCTCCGCCGTCGAATGGGAGTCCCTGAGCTTTCCGGAACTCAACAGCTACCGGGCCAAAGTGCTCGACGCGCTCGGCCTGGTCAGCGCGCACGAGGACGCCCTCGCACTCCTGGGGGTTGGCGCATCCTTGAAGGACGACGTCGAACGCAATACCCGGCTCCACGCAGAACCCGCAGCCCCGGCCCACCAGGTGTATTCCGGTGTTCTCTACGACGCGCTTGGCTACAAGACCCTCACACCGGCGCAGCGCCGCAAGGCGGTGGAGTCGGTCCTCGTGGTGTCCGCCCTGTGGGGCGCCATCGGCTTCGGCGACCGCGTGCCCGCCTACCGCTTGTCCATGGGAACAGCACTGCCCGACGTCGGGCGCCTCGCGTCGTTCTGGAAGCCGCAGCTTACGCAGGCCCTCGCCGCGCGGGTGGAGGGCGAGCTGCTGGTGGACTGCCGCTCCAGCACCTACGCCGCGGCTTGGGCTCCTCCCGCGGCGCAGACTGTCGCCGTGAACGTCTTTTCCGAGTCCAACGGCAAACGCACCGTGGTCAGCCACTTCGCCAAGCACACCCGCGGCGAACTGGCCCGGCACTTGCTGAGCCGTCGAGGCAAGGCACCAGGGACGCCCGAACAGCTGCTCAAGGCAGCGTCGGAACTGTGGACTGCGGAGTTGACGGAAGGAACGGCGCGCAAGCCCCACACCCTCAGCATCATCCTCCCCGACTAGCTCGCAGTAGTTGTCGTTTTGAGCGCTGAAAACGACATTAACTGCGAGCTAGTTGGGTGGGGAACAGATGGTTAGTTCCACTCGGCGGAGCGCACCAGGATGCAGCCGGAATCGGGGCAGAACACGATCTCGTCTTCGGCAGCGGCCTTGACCTCGGCAAGGTCGCCGGGGCTCAGCGTCATTCCCGAGCCTTCGGACTTCCCGTGGAACAGCCTGGCGGCCCCCACCCCGCGCTTGGCGAGGGTCTTTTCGTAGATAGCCAGCATCCCGGCGTCGAGCCCTTCGGCGAAGCCGGTCCGCTGGGCGCGTACTTGGGTCTCTTCGGCAACAATTTCGGCGATCGCGGTGTCCAGCTCGGTACGGATCCCGGAGAAGGAACCCTGGATATCATCGACGATCTGCTGTTGCGCGGCTTGACGCTCCCTGAGTCCGTCCAGGCGTTCCAGGATTTCCAGCTCGACATCTTCAAGGTCCGAACGTCGCTTGCTAAGCGAAGCGATATCGCTCTGCAGCGCAACGAGATCCTTGGAAAGTCCGGTGCCGCTGTTCAACCTGGCTTCGTCCCGCTCAATGCGGCTAGCCACTTGCTCGACGTCTGCCTCGGACCTGCGTAGCTCTGTTTCGGCGTCGTGGACAGCAAGTTTCGCGGTTCCGAGCGCACCGTTGGCCACGCTGAGGGCGTCCTGGAGATCGGTGATGCGGGGGTCGGTCTCCAATGTGCGCCGGCGGTTCGCCAAGGATTTGAGCTTCGCATCCAACCCCTGCAGTTCGAGCAATTTCAACTGTTCCGCCGGTGCTGCCTTGGCCACGCTTACCTCCGCTTGATCGTGCCGGGGATGATATTCAGCCCCAGCCAGGCCTTGGGCCTGTTTGTCTCGACTCTATCGCCTAGGGCGCTCCCCTGCCTCGCACGCAGGGCTTAGCCGGGAGTCAGAATGAAGTCCCACGGGTCGCTGTTGGTGGAAGCCACCCGGATCTCGACGTCGTGACCCTGGTCCGCGAGCACGTTGCCGAGCGCTTCGGCCGCGGCGGGCAGCCACAGCCACTCGCTCGCGAAGTGCGATACGTCAACGAGGTACGGCCTGCCGTCAACGGCAGCTTCGCGGGCCTCGGATGCAGGGTGGTGCCGCATATCGGCGGTGACGTAGATGTCCGCCTGGCTGGCGCGGACGGCGTCGAAGAGACTGTCTCCCGCTCCGCCGCAAACGGCCACACGCCGCACGAGTCCATCCTTGTCCCCGGCGACCCGCACGCCGCCGGCCACTGAGGGCAGGATCTCAAACACCCGCGCGGCGAAATCTCCCAGGGTCATGAGTTCGGGCAGGTCGCCGACCCGGCCGATTCCCTCTTCCGGCAAGCCGTGTGCCGCAGGAGCCAGCGGGACAACGTTGTCCAGCCCGAACGCGTCGGCCAGGACATCGGAAACGCCTCCGACGGCGGAGTCCCCGTTCGTGTGTACGGTCAGCAGCCCGGTACCTGACTCAATGAGCCGATGGACGGCGAGGCCCTTGGCGGTGGTGGCAGCAACGGAGGTGACGCCCTTGAGCAGCAAAGGGTGGTGCGTAACGAGGAGCTCGGCGCCCCATTCGATGGCTTCTTCAATGGCGGCGAGGGTCGGATCCACAGCGAACATGACCTTGGTGACGGTGGCGGTGGGCCGTCCGACCACAAGCCCTACCTCGTCCCATTCCTCGGCGAGCGATTCCGGCCAGAGCTCCTCCACTGCCAAGAGGACCTGCCCTAGCGTAGGGGTGCCGGCTCTTGGAGTTCCGGCTGCACCATTCTCCGGTTCTTCGCCGGATCCTGTATCTGCAACCGCGGTGTTCACAGCTTCCATGCATTACATTCTTGCGCATCCGGCGGCCAAGTCGCGCCTGCCGGCACCGGGCCGTTCGAGTTTGTTGCCACTGGCCGGGTCTGCGCCGTCACAGTCCCGTAAGGTTGTGCGGGAATCATCCGGGACTCCCAGCCATTGAAGAGATCATGAAAACTTTTGTACTTGGTGGAGGCTGCTTCTGGTGCCTCGACGCCGTCTACCAGAAGACCAAGGGCGTCAGTTCCGTGGTTTCCGGCTACACGGGCGGGCACATCCGCAACCCCGACTATTACGATGTCTGCTCCGGAATGACGGGCCACGCAGAGGTGGTCGCAGTGACTTTCGACGAGGACATCATTCCGGCGGACATCATCCTTGACATGTTCTTCGCCCTGCACGATCCCACCACGCTCAACCGGCAGGGCTACGACGTCGGAACCCAGTACCGTTCCTCGATGTTCTACACCACCACGGAAGAAAAAATCCTCTTCGAGGAAGCCATCCTCCGGAACCAGGAACTGTGGTCGAAGCCGATTGTGACCGAGGTCAGCAGGCTGCCGGAATTCTACGAAGCGGAGTCCATCCACCAGGACTACTACGCCAAGTTCCCCGAACAAGGCTATTGCCAGGTGATCATCAACCCCAAGCTCGCCAAGGCCCGGAAATATTACTCTTCGTGGCTCCGCGCGTAGCAGCGTGTAGCACCGCTCGTTAGGCTGACCTCAGCAGTAGCTATTTCAGCGAATTCAGAGAATAGGCATGATTACATGGCACGGATCTACGACGACGTCACCCAGCTGATCGGCGGAACCCCCCTGGTCCGCTTGAACAGGCTCACCGAAGGCTTGGACGCCACGGTCGCCGTGAAGCTGGAGTTCTACAACCCCGCCAATAGCGTCAAGGACCGTATCGGCGTCGCCATCGTCGACGCCGCCGAGAAGTCCGGTGCGCTGAAGCCGGGCGGCACCATCGTCGAGGGAACCTCCGGCAACACCGGCATTGCTCTGGCGCTCGTCGGCGCGGCGCGTGGTTACAAGGTCATCCTGACCATGCCGGAAACCATGTCCACCGAGCGCCGCGTCATGCTGCGCGCCTACGGTGCTGAAATTGTCCTGACCCCCGGTTCGGAAGGCATGCGCGGTGCCGTCGAGAAGGCTCAGGAAATCGTGGCCAACACCGAGAACTCCGTCTGGGCCCAGCAGTTCGCCAACGAGGCAAACCCGGAGATCCACCGCACCACCACGGCCGAGGAAATCTGGGCAGACACCGACGGTGGCGTGGACATCTTCGTCGGCGGCGTCGGCACCGGAGGCACCATCACCGGCGTCGGGCAAGTCCTGAAGGAGCGCAAGCCCGAAATCCAGATCGTGGCCGTCGAGCCCAAGGACTCCCCCATCCTGAACGGCGGCGCCCCCGGCCCGCACAAGATCCAGGGCCTTGGCGCGAACTTCATTCCGGAAATCCTGGACACCAACGTCTACGACGAGGTTCTCGACGCAACCCTCGAGGACTCCGTTGCCACCGCACGCGCCCTCGGCACCAAGGAAGGCATCTTGGGCGGCATCTCGGCCGGCGCGGCCGTCTGGGGCGCGCTGGAGCTCGCGAAGCGTCCGGAGAACAAGGACAAGCTCATCGTGGCAATCGTTCCCGACTTCGGCGAACGTTACATCTCCACGGTGCTTTTTGACGACATTCGCGGCTGATTGCGGACCCCGCGCAACCGCTTTCTTTCATTTCCTGTAGAAAGGTCTTTGTGAGCTTCTTCGCAAGACTTATGGAGGACCTCGAGGCCGCCCGGTCACATGACCCGGCGGCCCGGGGCTCCTTTGAGAACTTTTTTGCCTACTCCGGCCTGCATGCCATCTGGGCGCATCGCCTGACGCACAAATTGTGGCAAAACCCCGAACTGCGGTTCCCTGCGCGACTCATTTCGCAGCTTGCCCGCTTCCTGACCGGCATCGAGATCCACCCCGGCGCGACCATCGGCCGCAGGTTCTTCATTGACCACGGCATGGGTGTGGTCATCGGTGAGACCGCCGAGATCGGCGAAGATGTCATGATCTACCACGGCGTGACGTTGGGTGGCCGTTCCTTGGCCAAGGTCAAGCGCCACCCCACCATCGGAGATCGGGTCACCATCGGAGCCGGGGCCAAGGTGCTTGGTCCCATCACCATCGGCGCGGACAGTGCCATCGGCGCCAACGCCGTCGTGGTCAAGGACGCACCGCCTGAGTCGATCATCACCGGTGTTCCGGCAACGTGGCGGCACCGTGATGCCAAGAGCGAAACGAAACCCGCCGTCGATCCCGCCGAGTACTACATCGAGTACCGGATCTAGCCGGAAAAGCGTTTGTAGGCGTTCCAGAAAACTGTGTCGAAGGCCCGGTCGGGAAGCACCCTCCGCATGGCCAGAATGGTCCAGGCTCCCCTGCCCACCGGGTACCGGGTCCTGGGCCTTCGCGAGGTCGCCGCATGGACTATGGCGCCCGCCACGGTACGCGGGTGCGTCGAAAGAGCGGTTCCCGACGTCGATGCCAGGGCGGCTGCCACGATCCCGGCCTGCTCGCGATACGGTCCATGTCCCGAGACCGTCAGCAGGCTCTCCCCCGCGATGGTTCCCCATTCCGTGTCCGTGCCCGCGGGCTCGATGATTGCCACATCGATGCCATGGGGCTTCAGCTCCAGGCGGAGGGAGTCACTGAGGCCCTCGACGGCGAATTTTGTCGCGTGGTACCAAGCGCCCAAGGGCTCATACATCTTGCCGCCGATCGAGGAAACGTTGATGATCCTGCCGGAAGCCGCAGCACGCATCACGGGAATCACCAGCTGGGACATCCGGGCGAGACCGAAGACGTTGACCTCGAACTGGCGCCGCCCTTCGTCCAGGGGCACCTCTTCCAAGGAACCGTAGGACCCGTATCCGGCGTTGTTGACCAGTACGTCGATCCGTCCCTGCTCGGCCAGGACAAGGTCCACGGCGGCCTTCATCGAGTCGTCCTCGGTGACGTCCAGGGACAACACCTTGATTCCGTGGGCTTTGAGCGGCTCCATCTTCTCGACCCTCCGTGCCCCGGCGTGCACGACTAATCCTGCCTTGCTGAGCTTGATAGCGGCTTCGAAACCGATTCCGGTTGACGCACCTGTGACAAATGCGATGCGTTGCGGCATGGACTGCTCCTCGTGTGACGGGTGGTGTTTTCCTTCAGGACGTACCTACGGCAAAGGCCGGCGCCTCCACAGTACGCGGAAGTGCCGGCCTTTGATTTGAACCGAATCGAGCCTGCCCCCAGGGGGGGACAGCGTGGTCCCTACGTGGCGACGGAGTCGACACGAAAGGGGCCTGCCCCTAGAGTGGGGCAGCAGGGTCCCTACGTGGCGACGGAGTCGACACGAAAGGGGCCTGCCCCTAGAGTGGGGCAGCAGGGTCCCTACGTGGCGACGGAGTCGACACGAAAGGGCCTGCC
>NZ_BAABKK010000021.1:0-69254 GCF_039543785.1 Arthrobacter gyeryongensis | reverse complement strand
CTATGTGGTTCCCGAACAACAAACCGTTCAGGAACAAACCACAACCGAATAACAACACCACAGTTCCCGAAAAGGAACACATGTTGTAACCACGGATCTTCCCACCCCGCACCCCGTGCGGCGGATCGGGTAACAGGGTTACGGCGGTCATAGCGTGGGGGAAACGCCCGGTCCCATTCCGAACCCGGAAGCTAAGACCCACAGCGCCGATGGTACTGCACCCGGGAGGGTGTGGGAGAGTAGGACACCGCCGGACAACCATTAACGGCCAGGCCCCGACACCACGTGTCGGGGCCTGACCCCTTTAACCCGCCCGGCAAAAACAGGCCCGCACCCCGCCCGGACCCGGTATATGTGAGCCGGCGTCCCGCCCGGACCCGGTATATGTGAGCCGGCGTCCCGCCGCACCCGGGCATATGTGAGCCGGCGTTTAGCCCGAGAAGAAGTCGGAAAGCTCGGCGATGAGCTTGTCGGGTGCGCGGATCACTCCGTCGTGGCCGTGGCCGGGGAGGATCGTATAGCTCGATCCGGAGAGGACGTCATGGATCTGGCCGCACGCCACACCGAAGTAGGCGGGGCTCTTTTCCCCCACCACAATGAGTGTTTCCAGCGGTAGCTCAAGGAACGGCTCTGCGGGCATGTCCGCGGCGATGACTGCCTTGATCTCACGCACGCCGGCCTGCATGAGCTCACGCATCTGCTTGCCCATGGGAGTGCCCGACGCCAGCTTGGTGACGAGTGTCAGCATGGACAGCGGCATCCGCGCGAAGGCGCCCTCCGTCTCGACGCCCTTCACGAGCACGGCGAGCCCGCGGTCAAAGTCTCCAGCCGCCGTCGCGCGCTCGTATTCGCTCGTCCACTCGGCCTTCACGCTGTGGTTGACGGAGACTGCGGGGTCGTAGACCGCCAGGCGTTCCACCGGCAGCGTGCGCGCCGCGTGCAGGGCCACTGCGCCTCCGAAGCTGTGGCCGAAGACATCGGTGCTGGCCGTGTGCTTCATGACTTCGGAAAGATCCCGGATGTCGACGTCGAGGGTGTAGTCCTCGGGCTGCGGCGACGATTCACCACGGCCGCGGCGGTTGAAGGTGTGGACCGGGCGGCCGAGGGCGGCACTGAGTTTCTGGGCAAACTTGGAGTAGTCCGCGGCGGTCACCATCGAGGCGGGCACGACGACGACGCCGGAGCCGCCACCGGCAAGCTCACCGCCCGTCGTGAAGAGCTCGAGGGTTCCGCCGTCGGCCGTTGTGATGTTCTCGCGCGTCATGCTTCGAGCCTAACGGAGCCGCGGGGTTCCGTCAGTCCTTGAAATAGCTGGAAAGGTCCGTCACGAGTTCCTTGACCGCGGCAGGAATGGATCCGTGGAAGCCTTTTGGCGATACCACCAGCGTGCTTCCGGGGACGGCTGCGTACAGCCGCTCTGCAGTGACTTTGTAGTATTCGGGGCTTTTGCTGCCCACGATAAATTGCGTGCTTCGGGGGAGGACGGAGAAGTCCCGCGGACGCGCAGCTTCGTCGTAGGCGGCCTTGAGTTCTGCCACGCCCGTTGGCATGAGTCCCCTGAGGACCTTGTTGACCTTGGTGTGGGAAACGAGGGCCATGAGTCCGGCCAGGATGGGCTCCGGGATTCGCGCCAAGGCGGTACCAGGTTGCATGCCCCTCTTCATCCTGGCCATGGCACGCCCCACATTTCCGCTATCCACGGATTGGGCAAAACCGTCCAGCCAGCCCATGTCCATGCTCCCGTCGATGTTCACGGCGGCGTCGTACACGGCAAGTTTGTCAGGTTCGTAGCTTGTCCCCGCAAACTCCTGCACGGCGTTCAGGGCCACGGATCCGCCAAGGCTGTGGCCAAGGAGGTTCCTGGCGCCGGTGGCGTCCATGATGCTCCGCACGTCCGCAATCTCCGTGGCCATGGAGTAGTTTGCGGGTAGTTCCGTCGAGCTGCCTCGGCCCCTGCGATCGTAGACGTCGACTGCCCAACCTTCGCCGAGTCCGTTGGATAGCGCCATGGAAAAAGGCCTGTAGATGAGCGCGGTCAGGAATGCGCCCCCGATGAGCACCACGCGGCGCTCTCCCGGAGCATCCGCCGAGCCGTAACTGTACAAGGCGAGCTTGCCGCCGTCGGGGGTGGGGACCTCACGTTCTATCACCGCTTCATCCTAGGGTGACGGCGCCCTGTGCCAGGTAGCGGGCAATCCTCACAGCGAGCTGCTTGCCCGGCCGGAGCGGACCCTCGTGGAACTGGAGTGGGACTACCGAGAAGTCCACCGCCGGTATGGCAGCTGCAAGCTGCCGACCGGTTTCGGCAAAGTACGCCGGACTCCACCCGCCACTTAGCATCAGCGTTGGCGTCTTCAACTCCGCATAGTCTTGGATATGCGAGTCGGCGTCCATGATCGCGCGCATCTCCAACACCGCCGTCGGCAGCAGTTCCCGCATCTCGGATCCCAACCTCGTCTTGGCGGAGAGGATGCTGATCACCCGCAGCGCCCCGAGCGGCAAATAGGAAATCGGGCCGGCCGTGCCCAGCCCCTGGACCAAATGCGCCCAGGCGTTGTCGAGCTGGCCCGCGGTGACGGCCTCTTCCAATTGCGGTCGCCAGCGACCGTTCAAGTTGCCGGAGAGGGAAACCGCGGCGTCGTAAGTGACGAGGCGGGAAATTGGTGCGCGCAGCGCCGCCTGGAGCGCGACGAATCCGCCATAGCTGTGGCCAACAACATCGGTGGATCCGCTCGCCTCCATCACGGAAAGCAAGTCGCTGGTCTCCGTCGCAGCGGAGTAGCTTGGCGGCTGCGGTGCCGACCGGCCGCGGCCGCGCCGGTTGTAGGAATGCACCGGCCGGCCAAGCAGGACGCTCAGGTTCCGGGCGAATGGCCAGTAAAGGGAATCGGTCACCAAGGTGCCGTGAACGAGCACGACGCCGGGCTCGTCCGTAGCGCTCGAAGCGCCGGGAATGGACGCTTCGGCTACCGGCCGGAAGGAGTGCACCTCGAGGTGGCCGCCGTCGTCGTCCGTTTCAACTGTCCATGTCTCCACAGCCCGAGTCTATGTTGCCGCGGGGGCGGGAGGGGAAGATAGGGAACTCTAAGGAATCCCCGGTAAACTTGTGGATTGTGACTTCCGCAAACACCCCATCCCCGCACACCGCCGCCGAGCCAGCCGACGCCAGCGAACAGATGCGCATCCGCATGGAAAAGCGCAGCAAGCTGATTGAGCGCGGCACCGAGGCCTACCCGGTGGGTGTTGAGCGGACGCATTCCCTTGCCGAGATCCGCGAGAAGTACGCCCATCTCCAGGCTGACGAAACCACCGGCGACATCGTGGGCATCACCGGCCGCGTCGTGTTCGTGCGCAACACGGGCAAGCTCTGCTTCGCCACCCTCCAGGAGGGCGGCGTGGACGGGAAGGGCGTGCGCCTGCAGGCGATGCTCAGCCTCGCGAACGTCGGCGAGGAAACTCTAGCGGACTGGAAAGCGCTGGTGGACCTCGGAGACCACGTCTTCATCAAGGGCGAAGTCATTTCCTCCAGGCGCGGCGAGCTGTCCGTCATGGCCGACTCCTGGTCCATGGCCTCCAAGGCCTTGCGCCCGTTGCCGGTGCTGCACGCTGAGCTGAATGAGGAAACCCGTGTCAGGCAGCGCTACGTGGACCTCATGGTCCGCGACGAAGCCCGGGAAATGGTCTACACCCGCGCAGCGATCACCCGCTCGGTCCGCGACACCTTGGACCGCCGCGGCTATGTGGAAGTGGAGACCCCCATCCTGCAGCTCGTCCACGGGGGTGCCACGGCCCGCCCGTTCGAGACGCACATGAATGCCTTCGACCAGAAGATGACCCTGCGTATCGCCACCGAGCTCTTCCTCAAGCGAGCCGTGGTGGGCGGAATTGACCGCGTGTACGACATGGGCCGCGTCTTCCGCAACGAAGGCGTCGACTCCACGCACAGCCCCGAATTCACCACCTTGGAGTGCTACGAGGCGTGGGCGGACCAGTTCGTCATGGCCGAGCGCATGAAGGAAATCATCCTGAACGTCGCCGACGTCGTGGGCACCCGCACCATCCAGACTGACGCCGGAGAGATCGACCTCGACGGCGAATGGGCCTGGGTTGCCGTCTACCCGGGGCTCTCCGAGGCGATCGGCGAAGAGATCACTCCGGACACCACGGTGGCGGAACTTCAAGCGATTGCCGCCAAACACGAGGTCAAGGTCGATCCCAAGTGGGACGCCGAAAAGCTCGTAGTAGAACTGTTCGGCGAGATCGTCGAACCCACCCTGCTCAACCCGACCTTTGTCTACAACTATCCTCCCTCCGCGCAGCCCCTTGCCCGGCCGCATCGGGAGGACGGCCGCCTGATCGAGGCCTGGGACCTCATCATCGGCGGCATGGAACGCGGCACGGCCTTCTCCGAACTGATCGACCCCGTCATCCAGCGCGAACGCCTCACGGAGCAGTCGCGTCGTTCGGCAGCCGGCGATGTCGAGGCGATGCAGTTGGATGAAGACTTCCTGCGCGCCCTTGAATACGGTGCTCCGCCCATGGGCGGCATCGGCCTAGGCATCGACCGCTTGGTCATGCTGTTCACCGGAGCAGGCATCCGGGAAACCATCCTGTTCCCACTCCTCAAGCCCGAAGGGCACTGACCATGGAATACATTGCCGTTCTTGCACCGTCCGTCGTCGTCGGACTTCTCTTTTGGTTTGCCATGAAGGCTATCTTCAACGCGGACAAATCAGAGCGACAAGCAGAAGCCCGTGCCCAGGAAGAAGCCGGATTCGGAATTGCCAAGCCGGCGGGCGACGGCTCGACCCCTGCCAAATAGCTCTTTCTCCGGCCGCTCCCGAAGATTTAATAGTGTCTTTGGCGATCCTTTGAGGATGCCTTTGGCTGAGCCTTTGACGGAGTGCCATGCGCTGGACGATAATCTTTAATTAGTAGTCTAGCTATTCGGCATATCCGACCCCTCCAAAAGAGAGTCTTTTCATGGCACAGAAAGTCAAAATTATCCTCGTTGACGACCTGGATGAGGGCTCCGCGGATGAAACTGTCCGCTTTGGCCTTGATGGAGTCAGTTACGAAATGGACCTGTCCAGTGCCAACGCTGCGAAGCTGCGGGACGCTCTGGGGCCATTTGTAGCTAAGGCGCGCAAGACATCGACTGGCCGTGCAACGCGTAGCCGCGTTGCCGCAGGGAGAAACCAGGACTCCGCACAGATCCGTCAATGGGCGCGCGACAACGGTTATACCGTAAACAGCCGCGGGCGCATTCAGGCCGAAATTCAGGAAGCCTACCAGAAGGCTAATTCCTGACACCAAGTATCAATACCCCGGCCCTACGGCCGGGGTATTGTTTTTAACCGCCCGGCTCGCCGGGATAACGATGTCGTTTGGCAGCATGGCGCCACTATTCCCAGGAAGGTTTGGAGCCGACTGGGCATATCCGGTGGACAGTCACCACGTTTGCCGGGAAGAACGACGGCGGCCGGCCGGCTGTGGGGGTATCGACGGAAGCGCGGCGTGACCGTGGAAGCCCTGGATCCGGTCTCCGCAGTGATCCCGAGGTCCACGGACGAGTTGAGCGGACTTATTCCCGGTGCGGCCATGTTTCCCCTGTGGCGAACACGCCCCAAAATTCCAGCGTTGCCACGTAGCATCAAAGTACGTCGTAGCTAGGAGTGTGGCGAAATGTTTGAGAGATTTACGGACCGTGCCCGTCGCGTTGTTGTGCTTGCCCAAGAAGAGGCACGCATGCTCAACCACAACTACATCGGTACCGAGCACATCCTCTTGGGTCTGATCCACGAGGGTGAGGGCGTTGCCGCCAAGGCGCTGGAGTCCCTGAGCATTTCGCTCGATGGCGTCCGCGAGCAGGTACAGGAGATCATCGGCCAGGGCCAGCAAGCCCCGTCCGGCCACATCCCCTTCACCCCGCGCGCCAAGAAGGTGCTTGAGCTCTCGCTCCGCGAAGCCCTGCAGCTCGGCCACAACTACATCGGCACCGAGCACATCCTGCTTGGCCTCATCCGCGAGGGTGAAGGCGTTGCCGCGCAGGTCCTCGTCAAGCTTGGCGCCGACCTCAACCGCGTCCGCCAGCAGGTCATCCAGCTGCTTTCCGGTTACCAGGGCAAAGAAACTGCGGGTCCCGGCTCAGGTCCGGGCCAACAGGAAGGCACCCCCGCCGGTTCGGTGGTGCTGGACCAGTTCGGCCGCAACCTCACCCAGGCCGCGCGGGAAAACAAGCTTGATCCCGTGATCGGCCGCGAGCTGGAGATGGAACGCGTCATGCAGGTCCTCTCCCGCCGGACCAAGAACAACCCCGTGCTGATCGGTGAGCCCGGCGTCGGCAAGACTGCCGTCGTCGAGGGCCTCGCCCAGGCGATTGTCCGGGGAGATGTGCCGGAGACCATCAAGGACAAGCAGCTCTACACGCTTGACCTTGGTTCCCTTGTTGCCGGTTCCCGTTACCGTGGTGACTTCGAAGAGCGCCTGAAGAAGGTCCTGAAGGAAATCCGGACCCGCGGCGACATCATCCTCTTCATCGACGAGATCCACACGCTCGTGGGTGCCGGCGCTGCAGAAGGTGCCATCGATGCCGCGTCCATCCTCAAGCCGATGCTGGCCCGTGGTGAACTCCAGACCATCGGCGCCACCACACTGGACGAGTACCGCAAGCACATTGAGAAGGACGCCGCTTTGGAGCGCCGCTTCCAGCCGATCCAGGTCAAGGAGCCTTCCGTCGCGCATGCGATCGAGATCCTCAAGGGCCTGCGTGACCGCTACGAGGCGCATCACCGGGTGACCATCACCGACGGAGCCCTTGCTTCTGCTGCAACGCTGGCCGAGCGCTACATCTCGGACCGCTTCCTGCCGGACAAGGCGATCGACTTGATCGATGAAGCGGGTGCCCGGCTTCGCATCCGCCGCATGACTGCCCCGCCGGAGCTCAAGGCCATGGATGAGCGCATCGCCGAAGTGAAGATGGAGAAGGAATCCGCCATCGACGCCCAGGACTTCGAAGGCGCCGCCTCGCTGCGCGACAAGGAGCAGAAGCTCATTGCCGAGCGTGCCGAGAAGGAACGCAACTGGAAGTCCGGCGGCATGGACGATATTTCCGAGGTGGACGAGGAGCTGATTGCCGAAGTTCTCGCGAACTCCACCGGCATCCCGGTCTTCAAACTCACCGAGGAAGAATCCAGCCGCCTCCTCAAGATGGAAGACGAGCTGCACAAGCGGGTCGTCGGCCAGGACGAGGCCATCCGTGCCCTGTCCCAGGCGATCCGCCGCACGCGTGCAGGCCTGAAGGACCCCAAGCGTCCGGGTGGCTCGTTCATCTTCGCCGGCCCCACCGGCGTCGGCAAGACCGAGCTCGCCAAGGCGCTGGCCGAATTCCTGTTCGGTGAAGAGGATGCCCTCATCACGCTGGACATGTCCGAGTACTCCGAGAAGCACACGGTTTCGCGTCTCTTCGGTGCCCCTCCGGGCTACGTCGGCTACGAAGAGGGCGGGCAGCTGACCGAGAAGGTCCGCCGTCGTCCGTTCTCCGTGGTGCTGTTCGACGAAGTGGAGAAGGCCCACGCCGATCTCTTCAACTCGCTGCTGCAGATCCTGGAAGACGGCCGCCTGACCGATTCCCAGGGCCGCGTGGTGGACTTCAAGAACACGGTGATCATCATGACCACCAACCTGGGCACCCGCGACATCTCCAAGAGCGTGGCCACCGGTTTCCAGTCCGGTACGGACACCACCACCGGCTACAACCGGATGCGGGCACGGGTCACCGAAGAGCTCAAGCAGCACTTCCGCCCCGAGTTCCTCAACCGCGTTGACGACGTCGTGGTGTTCCCACAGCTCACGCAGGACGAGATCATCGAGATCGTGGACCTCTTCGTCACGCGCCTCGAGAGCCGTCTCAAGGACAAGGACATGGGCATCGAGCTCACCACGGCCGCCAAGGTCCTCCTGGCGACCCGGGGTTACGATCCCGCCATGGGTGCCCGGCCGCTGCGCCGCACCATCCAGCGCGAGATCGAGGACCAGCTCTCCGAGAAGATCCTCTTCGGCGAGCTGCACCCCGGTGACATCGTGGTGGTCGATGTGGACGGCGAAGGCGACGACGCCAAGTTCACCTTCGCCGGCAACGCCAAGCCCCGCATCCCGGAAATCGCTCCGAGCGCCTAGGTTCAGGTTCCGCCGACTCAGAGGCCCCGCCCGCTCCCCTCAAGGAGCGGGCGGGGTTTTTGCGTTCCCGAGGTTCGTAATATCTGAAATAACTGTTTCACTCTTAGTGAACGTTTTGTGATCTGGGGCACATTGCGTGTTGAATCAGAGCATGGATTCGAATGCCTCCGAGACCCCGAGCACGCAACCCGAAACTCCTTTCCACGATCTCGACCACTACCTGGCCATCCCCCGGGTCGGCGGCCTGGCTCTCAGCACGGACGGAAGCCGCCTGGTCACTACGGTTTCCACGCTCAACGCCAAGGGCACTGAATACGTCACGGCCCTTTGGGAGCTTGATCCTGCCGGAAAGAAGCACGCCCGCCGCATCACCCGCAGCGCCAAGGGAGAAACCGGCGCGGTGTTTGCTGCCAACGGTGACCTCTACTTCACCTCAGCCCGGCCCGATCCGGACAGCCCCGGAGCGGATCCCGTGAGCGCGTTGTGGCTCCTGCCGGCCGACGGCGGTGAGGCCCGGGTGGTGTACTCCCGTGCAGGCGGAATCGGGGGCGTCATGGCCGCGTCAGCCGCGGACGCAACTTTCGTGACGGCCTCGGTCCTTGCCGGTTCCACCGATGAGGATAATGACGAGGAGCGCCGCAAGAGCCGCAAGGACAACAAGGTAGCGGCCATTCTGCACACCGGCTACCCGGTGCGTTACTGGGACGCAGATCTGGGCCCGGCCCAGCCCAGGCTGTTCGCCGTGGAAAACGGGGGCGCGGCTGAGTCCGGGAAGCCCGCGACCGTGGACGCAACCGCACCCCTGAAACTGCGCAATCTGACGCCCGACGTCGGCGGCAACCTCCGCAACACCCACGCGGTGGTCAGCCCGGACGGCAAGACGATCTATACGAGCCTGGCCAAGCCGCTCGCGAAGGCCGACACGCGCTTTGTGCTCGCCGCTGTCGACGTGGCCTCCGGCTAGGTCAAGGTGCTCCTTGACCATGAGGGAATGAGCTATTTCCCGGGCCCGGTCAGCGCTGACAACAAAAGGCTCTCGGTAGTCAGCGAAAGCGACAGTACCCCCGGGCAGGCGCCCCAGGTCAAACTCCATCTCTTGAACGTCGGGGCAGGAGAAACCCTTGACCTAGAGCCCCTTGCGCCCGCTTGGGACCGCTGGGGCAAGCCCGCGGCCTGGCTGCCGGACGGGCACTCGCTCCTCGTCACAGCCGACGACGACGGCGCGATGCCGGTCTTCCGGGTCGCCGTCGCGGACGGTACGGTCACCAGGGTGACGCAGGACGCGGCGGCGTACACCGACGTCGTGGTTTCGCCGGATGGGCTGAGTGCGTTCGCGTTGCGCAGCTCTTATGAATTCCCGGCGGAAGCCGTCCGGATCGAGCTCGCCTCAGGCGACGTCGAGCGGCTCCCCGCGCCCGCTGAGCGCCCCACGATCAAAGGCAAGTTGGAGCGGGTGGAGACGAGCGCGGCTGATGGTTCGAGGGTTCCGGCCTACCTCGCGCTCCCGGAAGGCGCGTCGGGGGCGAATCCGGCGCCCTTGCTGTTGTGGATCCACGGCGGGCCGTTGGGCTCGTGGAATGCCTGGACCTGGCGGTGGAATCCATGGCTGCTCGTATCGAAGGGGTATGCCGTGCTGCTGCCGGACCCGGCACTGTCCACCGGGTACGGCCAGCAATTCATCCAGCGCGGCTGGGGCGAATGGGGCAAGGCGCCGTATACGGACCTTATGTCCATCACCGACGCAGTGGTCCAGCGGCCCGACATTGACCAGACGCGGACAGCCGCCATGGGTGGGTCGTTCGGCGGATACATGGCCAACTGGGTGGCCGGGCACACGGATCGTTTCAAGGCGATCGTGACGCACGCCAGTCTGTGGGCCATGGACCAGTTCGGGCCCACAACGGACGCTTCGCAGTACTGGCTCAAGGAAATGACCGCAGAGATGGCACTGGACAACTCGCCCCATCTCCATGTCGGGAAGATCAAGACACCCATGCTTGTGATCCACGGTGACAAGGATTACCGAGTGCCGATCGGCGAGGGCCTGAGGCTTTGGTACGAACTGCTTTCCAGTTCCGGGCTGCCCGCTGATGAGAACGGTGAGACCCAGCACCGCTTCCTGTACTTCCCTGACGAGAACCATTGGATCCTGCAGCCGCAGCACGCCAAGGTCTGGTACGGCGTCGTGGAGCACTTCCTTTCCAGGCAGGTACTTGGACGGGACGTTCCTCTTCCTGAGGACCTGGGGCTTTAGGCGCCTTCGGCCTCGTAAGATTGTGGCTGTGACTTCGACGTTCAGTATCCGCCCTGCCCGCACCGGCGATGTTGCCGCGATCAAGCGGCTTGTAGCGCCTCTGGCGGAGCAGCGAATCCTGATGGCCAAGGAGACCGTGGCCTACTACGAGAGCCTTCAGGAGTTCCGGATTGCCGAATCGTCCGATGGCGAGGTGATCGGTTGTGGTGCCTTGCACGTCATGTGGGAGGACCTGGCCGAGGTGCGCACTTTGGCGGCGGACGACAATTGGCGGGGCAAAGGCGTGGGTCACGTCCTTGTCCAGCAACTTCTGGAAGACGCCCGGGCCTTGGGGGTTGCGCGTGTCTTCTGCCTGACGTTTGAAGTGGACTTCTTCAAGCGCCACGGATTCGAAGTCATGGCGGACCAAACCGCCGTCGATCCCCAGGTCTACTCGGAATTGCTGCGTTCCCATGACGAGGGCGTGGCCGAGTTCCTGGATCTGGCCCGCGTGAAGCCCAATACCCTGGGCAACACCCGCATGATCAGGGTCCTTTAGCTCCGCTTCTTCTCCTTGGCTCCCGTATGTGCCACCCCGCACGTCTTTACGTATATCAACTTGATGGATAAACTAGTTGAGGCTCGGTTGCGGCGGGCCAACCATACTGTGGAGGCGAGAAATGAAGTACCACGTTATGTTTCCGGACTTTTCAGGTTTCCAAATTGACATGCCGCGTCCCGGCGCCACACCGGAGTCGCGCAAGCAGGGGACCGGAGGTTGCATGCGGTCCGGGTGCACGGATCTTTGGCCAGACTCGATGGCCAAAGACGCAGCACCCCAAGACCTCAGCATCGGTCGTTTGACGGTGGGCGGGCCGCCACACTGACCGGGCGGATGCCGGAAGGTTTTTCAGAAGGGACAACCATTGGGGGTTGTCCCTTCTGTGTTTCCGGGTTCCGGAATTTCCATGTACGGACCGTTCCCCTACCGTGCCCGGGGCGCTGGTAGTAGGGTCAAATCACCTACCAGCAACTCCCCAGGAGCGCCCCATGAAAAAGCTCATCAACGATCCCCGCTCGGTGGTGGACGAGTCTGTCGAAGGTTTCGGCATGGCCCATGCCGATCTCGTGGACGTCCATACGGACCCCATCTTTGTCGTTCGAAAAGGAGCGCCCGTGGCCGGCAAAGTGGCGCTTGTGTCGGGAGGTGGGAGCGGCCACGAGCCGCTTCATGCCGGCTTTGTGGGGCACGGAATGCTCGACGCCGCCGTGCCGGGTGCCGTGTTCACCTCGCCCACTCCTGACCAGATCATTCCGGCGACCGCCGCAGTCGATTCAGGCGCCGGCGTCATACACATCGTGAAGAACTACACCGGTGACGTGCTGAACTTCGAGACCGCGGCAGAGATGGCCCAGGCTGAAGGAATCAGCGTCCGCTCGGTTCTCGTCAACGACGACGTCGCTGTGGAGGATTCCCTGTATACGGCAGGCCGTCGCGGTGTGGGGGGCACTGTGCTGGTCGAAAAGATTGCCGGCGCGGCAGCGGAGCGTGGGGATTCGCTGGAGGCCGTCGCGGGCGTGGCGGAGGGAGTTGTCCGGAACGTGCGCACCATGGGCGTCGCCTTGTCCGGCTGCACGGTGCCGCATGCCGGGGTGCCCAGCTTTGAACTCGCTGACGATGAAATCGAAATCGGCATCGGCATTCACGGTGAACCAGGCAGGCACCGGATCGCCATGGAGGGCGCCGACGCCATCACCAGCCGCCTCTTGGACCCTGTCCTGGAGGACCTCGGGATCAAGGCCGGTGAAGAGGTGCTGCTCTTCGTCAACGGAATGGGCGGTACGCCCCTCAGTGAGTTGTACATTGTCTATCGCCGGGCGGCCCAGATCCTCGCGGAAAGAGGAGCCAAAGTGGAGCGCTCACTTGTGGGCAACTACGTCACGTCGCTTGAGATGCAAGGTTGCTCCATCTCGGTACTGCGGCTCGATGACGAACTGACCGCCCTCTGGGACGCACCCGTCCATACTCCGGCCCTGCGTTGGGGGATGTGACAGTGGGCCTGGGGGTCGAATGGGCGGTCCAATGGTTGACCCTCTCCGCTCGGCTCATGTCCGAGCATCGGGAGGAATTGATTGCGCTGGACCGTGCGATAGGCGACTCCGACCACGGTGAAAACATGGACCGGGGATTCCAGGCCGTCATGGAGAAACTTGCCCAGACTCCGCCCGAGACACCTGGCGCAGCCCTGAAGTTGGCTGCGATGGCACTGATGTCCAAAGTGGGCGGGGCAGCCGGACCGCTATATGGAACCGCGTACCTTAGGGCGGCCACGGCACTGGGAGAAGACGCAGACATTGACGCAGCGGCGCTCGCCGGAGCACTGACCGCGGCTCGGGACGGAATTGTTGCCCGCGGCAAGGCGGAGCTCGGTGATAAAACCATGGTGGATGCCTGGTCTCCTGCTGTGGAAGCGGCGGACGAGGCCCTGGTGGCCGGTGGAGATGCTGTGGCGGTGCTGGCTGCGGCGGCCGAGGCTGCCGAAGTTGGTGCCGTCACGACAGATCCGTTGGTAGCCCGCAAGGGGCGCGCAAGCTACCTCGGTGAACGCAGCGCAGGTCACCGCGATCCCGGGGCTGTGTCTTCTGCCCTGTTGTTGCGCGCAGCCGCTACCGCTGCGGGATTCCCTGAAGGGGCCGCTGAATGACGGTGGGCTTGGTGGTGGTCTCGCACAGCCGGAAAATCGCGGAAGGTGCGGTGGAGTTGGCTGCGCAGATGGCCACCGATGTGAAGTTCTACGCCGTAGGCGGCACGGATGATGGCCGGATTGGCACCGACCTGGAGAAAACGATCGCCGCATTCGAGGCAGGACTTGGGGAGGCTTCAGGCGATGGCGTGGTGGTCCTGACGGATCTTGGTTCGGCGGTTATGACGGCAGAATCAGCGGCCGAGTTCTGCAGCGAGCCGGAAAAGGTCCTCCTTGCCGACGCTCCCTTGGTTGAGGGCCTGGTTGCCGCCGCGGTGGCCACCCAGGGTGGTGCCTCGGCGGCCGCAGTCAAGGCTGCCGCCGAGGGGGTGCGTTTTGGTCAGGAGCCCGTTTTTGAGACGGCGGGGCCGGCAGAATCCCGAGGCAGGGGCGAACCGGCGGAAAGCGGTGAGTTCGAGCTCGTAAACCCGATGGGAATGCACGCCAGGCCTGCGGCCAAAATTGCTGGCGGACTTGCCGGCCTGGATGTCGAGGCAACTGTAAACGGCGTCGATGGCACCTCCATTATGGAACTCATGAGCCTCGCCGTGGGCAAGGGCGGCAAGCTCAAGGTCGAGGCTTGGGGCAAAGATTCATCGAAGGCCGTGGATTACGTCAGGCGGCTGGTGGAACAGGGATTCGGCGAGATCTGACGCCGCGCCGAGATGTCGCTGCATGTCGGAATTTGCCGTGGCGCGGGGGGCGTGGTGCGGGGGGTGTTCAGGACTGCCGCAGGCCGCGGGCATCGAGCACGAGGCTTGCCGTGATGGCGGTTTGGCACTCCTCGCCCCACGGTTTGGCGCTTATGGGCGTGAAGTTGAGTGTCCTGACCGGCAAGGTCCCGCCGTTTGTGTCCGCGCCAGTCACTTCGGCATCGATGGGCGAGGACGTCAGCGTTCCCATGTTGAGGAAGCCGTAGCGGGTGCCATCCGGTGACGCGACGGCAGAGCATGACCCTTCGGGTTCCGGCCCGCAGGATTGAGGGAGCGACACGCTGCCCGGGCGCAGCTCCAAATCGGCTTCGCGGCATTTCCCGTCCTGGCATGCCTTCAAATGGACGGTTTTGACCGTTGGCGCGTACTCTGCCGTGATTGTCAGGGAGACCACGGGGGCCATCGCAATTGCCGGACAAACGGTGACTTGAGGTTCGCATCCCGACCAGAGCGCCGCCGTCGTGGTCAATGCAATGGCGGCCCACAACCTGCGCATACTTGAGAATAATCCCGCACCCGGGGCCGGGAACGGGATATCTACAACTGGCAGGCACATCGTTACCGACATCTACGGATCGTTGCGGCTCCGCGACCTCAAGGCCTAGTCATGGGCGGTTCGGCAGGGTTTTGCAGGGTTTTCGGAATGCGCCGGCCACAGAGGATAGGGTTCTTTGCATGATTGAACCCTCGGATCTGCTTGCCACTCGCGCCGCCTACAACACGGTAGCCGCCGATTACGCTGAACTCCTGCGCAACGAACTCGACGCCAAACCAATTGACCGGGCCATGCTCGGCACGTTCGCCGAGCTCGTGCGTTCCTCGGGAGGCGGGGCGGTTGCCGACATCGGTTGCGGGCCCGGGCGGATCACGGCGTACCTGGATTCCCTCGGGCTGGCGGCTTTAGGCATCGACCTGTCGCCGGAGATGTTAACAGTAGCCCGCAAGGACCACCCCGGCCTGCAGTTCGATGAAGGATCGATGGAGGCCCTGGAGCTGGCGGACGGCACTCTGGGTGGCATCGTTGCTTGGTATTCGATCATCCATACGCCGCCCGCCCGTTTGCCGGGGGTGTTCGCGGAGTTCCACCGGACCCTCCTGGACGGCGGCTTGCTGCTGCTCGCTTTCCAGGCCGGCGACGAGCCAAGGCATTTGGACTTCGCGTATGGCCACGAAATCGACCTCGACGCCTACCGCTTGCCGCCTGAGCGCATCATGGAACTCCTCGTTCAGGCCGGCTTTGTTGCTGAAGCGCAGCTTCTCCGCGAGCCGGACGACAGGCACGAGAAGACCCCGCAGGCGTATCTCCTAGCCCGCAAACCAGCGCGCAAGCCAGCCATGTCGTAGCGGAAGCCGCGCAAAAGGAGGCCTAGGCCGGGAGCCGCAGCCCGCCGTCGTGCATCTCGGCCAAGCCGTCACTCAGTAGCCCCTGAACAGCGCGCTCCAGCTGCTCGGGGGCCGAATTCAAGCGGTGCAGGGCCGCCAGCGGGACGGCCGCGCCCTCGGCGGCGAAACCGAGGTCAGCTGCGGATCGTTCGAACAGCTCAGGGGCTACCGGCGACTCTGCCACTCGCAATACGGCCATGACGGCACCCCGCAGCTGCCGGTCTGTCCCGTGCCACGCCTGGCCCTTGGGCGTATACGTGGGCGGCGGTTCACCTGCCGCAAGCCACGCGCAGGAATCGCGGACGGGGCAATCCAGGCACTTGGGGGAGCGGGCGGTGCACACGAGCGCTCCGAGTTCCATGACGGAAGCGTTCCAGCGGACGGAGAGCCCGACGTCGTCGGGCATGAGTGATTCGGCGAGGCGCATCTCCGACGCGGTGAGCGACGGCGCCGGAAGCGCAAGTCCCGAAACGAGCCGGGCATGCACCCGCCGGATGTTCGTGTCTACGACCGTTTCGCGGCGACCGAAAGCAAAAGCAGCCACGGCCGCGGCCGTATAGTCGCCGACGCCGGGAAGGCTCAACAGCGAGGCATGCGTGTCCGGCACCCTGCCGCCATGCTCTTCCACGATCGCGACGGCGGCCGCGTGGAGCCTGAGCGCGCGGCGGGGATAACCGAGCCTCCCCCAATGTCGCACGGCCTCGCCCGAAGGCTGCTTTGCGAGATCCGCGGGTTCGGGCCAGCGTTCCATCCAGTCTCTCCACACCGGCAGGACGCGGACTACCGGAGTCTGCTGCAGCATGACCTCGCTTACCAGGATCCCCCACGGGCTGCAGTCCGGCGACCTCCACGGCAATATGCGGGCCACCTCGGAGAACCAGCGGTCCATGGACTGGTGTAAGTCCGTGAGGCGATGGGTGCCGGCAAGTTCAGCGGCGCTGGCAATCTCGGCGGAGCCGGGCAGTGACATGAAGATCCTTGCTGCGGTTCGTGGCGGGCCCTGTTGGCAGCCGATTCCTGCCATCCACTGTAGTGGAGCCGGCCGGGAATGACGTAGGTCATACTGGCTCGGATCAGGGCCCGGCGGCGTGGTGCGGCACCATCCACGCCTTGCGTTGCCTAGCCTAGAAGCATGGTCAACAAGGGCAAGCAACCGCCGAGGGCGCGCACGTCGCCGTCGGCAAAAAGCGCTGCCCGGACCACAGGCGTAAACCGTTCGACGAACGGGGCCCGGCCCCAAAGGCGACGGACGAGCCCTGCCGTTTACCGGCGTCGGAGGCTGGTTGTTTTCGGCGCGCTCCTGGTGGTCCTGGCGATGCTCGTGGCCGGGGCCGTGGCTATGAGTTCATCCCTTGCGGGCAAGGCTGATCCCGGCCCATCAACGACCCAAGCCCCCGGAGCCGCTCCCGCGAGCCAGGCCGCTACGACGGATCCCATCGCGGCCACCACAACGCCCGCAGCCACGCCGGTGTGCGACCTCAATCTGGTGACGGTAACGGCGTCCACGGACCAGCCTGCGTATGCGGCCGGGCAAAATCCCGTGCTGAGCATGAAGATCACCAATGGCGGAGCAGCACCGTGCCAGGTCAACGTCGGCACGTCCCAGATGGAGTTCCTGGTGATGAGCGGCGAGGACCGGATTTTCTCCTCCAAGGACTGCCAAGCGAAGGGCGATGACCTCGTGAAGCAGATCGATCCGGGCAAGAGCGAAATCGCCAACTTCCCGTGGCAACGCAACCGGACGACGGAGGGCTGCGGCGTAATCTCGGCCAAGCCTGCCACCGGCACCTACACCTTCAAGGCCGTACTGGGAAACAAGGCGAGCACGAAAGCCGTGTTCCAGCTCGGCTAGAGGAACCGGTCCAGCAGGCTGGCTTCGGCCATGCGGCTGAGCCCTTCGCGGACGGTCCGGGCGCGCTGGTCGCCGATGCCGTCCACGGTCATGAGATCGTCGATAGTGGCGGCCATGAGGTACTGGAGTCCGCCGAAGTGCTCCACCAAACGGTCGGCCACGGCTTTCGGAACCGACTTCAGCCCGGACAAGAGGCGGTAGCCGCGCGGCTGAACACCCGCGTCGAGCACGTCCATGCCCCCGGCGAATCCGATGATCCCGGCGATCTTGCCCAGATCGATCAGCTCCGCCGGGCCAAGATCCAGAAGGGCCTGCACCGCACCGTCGATGTCCTCGGGCGAGGCGTTGGCGCCGGCATAGTCGCGGATGATCACGTCGCTGCCCGGGCCGCGGCCGGTGGTGAGCTCTTCCAACTGCAGCGAGAGCAACCTGCCGTCCTCACCCAGTTCCAAGACATACTGAGCGATTTCCTCGGCAATGCGCCTGACCATTTCCTGGCGCTGGAGGGTGACAGCCACATCCCGAACGGTGACCATGGCCTCGATTTCGAGGGCCGATAGGGCGCTAGTGACCTGATCCAAGCGGGCGCTGTATCGTTCGAGGGTTGCGAGAGCCTGGTTGGCGCGGGCCAGGACCTTCTCGGAGCCCTCAAGCACGTGGCGCAGGCCGTTGACGTAGAGGGCGATGATCTGCATGGACTGGCTGACCGAAATCACCGGAACACCGGTCTGGATGGCCACGCGCTCGGCCGTCCTGTGACGCGTTCCTGATTCCTGGGTCTCGATGCTGGAGTCCGGCACAAGCTGTACCGCGGCACGAAGGATGTTCCCGGCGTCCTTGTCGCAGATGATGGCACCGTCCATCTTTGCGAGTTCACGCAGCCGCGTCGGGGAGAAATCGATGCCGATTTCAAAGCCGCCGGAGCAGATGGATTCGATGGTCCGGTCCGTTCCCAGCACAATCAAGGCGCCGGTGCGCCCACGGAGGATGCGTTCCAGGCCGTCGCGCAACGGTGTTCCGGGGGCCACCCTGCCCAGAGTCGCCTTGAGCGAATCTTCGGGGCTCCGAGCCATAGGTGTTCCCTTCAAAGGTGCACGCAGGCGCGCCCGCAAGTGTGCCGGTTTTCAACAGTAAGTCGACGGGATCAAAATGCCAGGTTTCCCGCAAGCTCAATGATAGAGGTATAGACCGGCAACAACCGCACGGGCAAGCCTTAAAGTGCCCCAAATTGGGTTATGTGGCGGGACCTTCGAAACGCGTTCGACGGCGGCCGCCGCACCGCCACTTTCAGCTCGGTCCCGGACCCTCAGTTCGGTCCCGGAACCTCAGTGACCCTTGACCCTCAGGGAGCCGTCCGAAGGCGCGCGAGTCGCTCAAGGTCGCGTCGCACGCTCTGCAGCGCCGCTTCCCGGGCGGCGGCCCTTCCCGTGTCCGGATGCGCTTGCCTCGCAGGAGGGTGGACTCCACCTCTGCTGGCGTTCGGCCGGTGTCCTTGCTGGTTCCCAACCGGGTTCCCAGCGGGGGAGGGGCCGAGGGGATCGTAGAACAAGTCATTCCCTGGATTCATTGATGCCCTGTTCCTTTCATGCCATCGTCGGCGGCCTGGTTTTTCCTGGCGGATGGCTCCAATCCGGGCCGGACGCATCCGCTATGAGTTCAAACTATCGGCAGGTGATTTCGGAGGTTTGTGCACTTCGTTTCGATCCTGTTAAGCGCCGGCCCGGGACCCTGCCTCCGGCGTGGTCCCGGGCTGCGATAAACTTGGTATCTTGGCCGGCGCGCAAATCGTGCCGCTCCCTGAGTTGGCCCCCTGCCGGCACGGGGCCAGTATCCAGCCTCCATCCCACGTTCGGCCCGTCGTTCCAATGCGGGCAACGCCCAGATCGCAGCGAAAGTAGCACCGTGTCCCAAGAAGTCCTGAGCCCCGCCCGAGTCCAGGAAATTCACCATGAGGCCTCCCGGCGTCGGACTTTCGCGGTCATTTCGCACCCTGACGCCGGCAAGTCCACGCTCACGGAAGCCCTCGCCCTGCACGCCAAGGTCATCGGCACCGCCGGTGCGTCCAGCGGCAAGGCCAACCGCAAGGAAACTGTTTCCGACTGGATGCAGATGGAAAAGGACCGCGGTATTTCCATCAGCTCCGCGGCATTGCAGTTCTCCTACCGGGACACTGTGATCAACCTGCTGGACACCCCGGGCCACGCCGACTTCTCCGAGGACACCTACCGCGTCCTGGCCGCCGTCGACTGCGCAGTGATGCTGGTGGACGCCGCCAAGGGCCTGGAAACGCAGACCATGAAACTCTTCGAAGTCTGCAAGCAGCGAAACCTTCCCATCATCACGGTCATCAACAAATGGGACCGCCCGGGCCTCGACGCCCTCGCGCTGATGGACGAGATCACGGAACGCACCGGACTCCAGCCCATGCCCTTGACGTGGGCCGTGGGCATTTCCGGCGACTTCCGCGGGGTCTGGGACCTGCGAAATGACCGCTTCGCACGGTTCGCGCGCAACAATGCCGGTGCCAACATCGCCATCACCGAGTACTTCACTCCGGAGGAAGCAGCCGAAACCCAGGGCAACAACTGGAGCGACGCCGTCGACGAAGCCGGACTCGTGATCGAATCGAACCTCGAGTTCAACATTGAGAGCTTCCACGCCGGAACGGCAACACCTATCCTCTTCAGTTCGGCGGCCCTGAACTTCGGGGTCAAGGAAATCCTTGACGCCTTGGTGGACTTCGCGCCTCCGGCCGCGCCCCGCCCCGACGTCGACGGCGAGGCCCGTTCGGTAGACGCTCCCTTCGCGGGGTTCGTCTTCAAGGTCCAGGCCGGCATGAACAGGGCCCACCGCGACCACGTCGCGTTCATCCGTGTGTGCTCCGGCGTCTTCGAGCGCGGCATGGTTGTTACGCAGACACGCACCGGAAAGTCCTTCGCCACGAAGTACGCCCAGCAGGTGTTCGGGCGCGAACGCGAAGTCATCGACGAGGCCTATCCCGGCGACGTCGTTGGCCTGGTCAACGCGTCCTCGCTGCGCGTAGGAGACAGCCTGTTCCTCGACGAGCCCGTGGAATTCCCTGCCATCCCGCTCTTTGCGCCCGAGCATTTCCAGGTGGCCAGGTCCAAGGACCCCAGCCGCTTCAAGCAGTTCCGCCGCGGCATTGAGCAGCTTGAGCACGAAGGCGTCATCCAGGTGCTCCGTTCCGACGTCCGGGGCGACCAGGCACCCGTGCTCGCGGCTGTCGGTCCCATGCAGTTCGAGGTTGTGGAAGACCGCATGGCCCACGACTTCAACGCCCCGATGCGCCTGGAGCGCCTTCCGTACTCGATGGCAAGGATCTCGACGGCGGAGGCCATGCCGGCGCTCGCCAACGTCCCGGGCGCAGAGGTGCTGCTCAGGTCCGACGGCGAATACCTCGCGTTGTTCAACGACGTCTGGGCACTGCGCCGGATCGAGAAGAACCACCCGAAGCTCACGCTGGTCCCGATCGGCACGCACAACCCCGCGAAATAGTTCAGTAGCTCACTTGGCGTTCGAGCTTGTTTCCCAACCCCAGCATGGCGAGGCTCACCACGAGGAATCCTATGGAGATCGCCACTGCGAAGACCGCCACTCCGCCCCAACCGCCTGCGCGCATAGGGTCGATGAACCAGTAGGCGTACCAGTTTACGAATGAGCCCCGGACCAGGCTGTAGACGAGGTAGGCAACCGGGTAGAGCAGCCAGTACCAGAGGTGCTTGACGGTCAGCCTCGAGCGCGGAGGCTGGAACAGCCAATCGGCAACCATGACAACCGGCATGAGGTAGTGGACGACGAAGTTGACCCAGGGGAGCAAGGAGCCGAGGTCTTGTCCTGCAAGGAGTGCGCCGAAGACGAGTCCCACGACGGCCATGGCGATCGTTGCAGTGCCCCGCGTGGCGTCGTCGAGTTCGCTGGGCCGCTTGCCAACCATCACGCGGTAGCCGCTGATCAACAGCACCACCGACGCGAAGATGTTGGACAGGTTGGTGAAGTAGCTGAAGAAGTTCCACGGATCAAAGCCCAGGCCGATGTGGACCGTGAGCTGCGTCCCGACGGCTACAAGGGTCAGGAGGGCAAAGAAGAGGCGTCCCCCAATGAGCACATTTCTTTTTGTCATGGGGATAATCTTCCGGTGGCCACGGCTAAGTCACGCGCCCGACACTCCGAAGCCAAGCCGGCCGCTAGGTGATCAGCAACTCCAAGGCCTCCGCCAGGTGTGCCACTTCGCGGACCGAGAAACCCTCCGGGACGGGGCCCGGTCCGTTGGGACTGGCCGGCACCACGGCGTGGGTGAAACCAAGCCTCTGAGCCTCGTGGATGCGCTGGTTGATCCCGGGAACCGGACGGACCTCGCCGGCCAGGCCCACCTCGCCGAAGGCAATGAGCCGCTGCGGCAGTGCCTTGCGCGCCTTCGCCGAGGCCACGGCAAGCGCCACAGCCAGGTCGGTGGCCGGTTCGCTTAATTTCACTCCTCCGACAGTGGCCACGTAGGAGTCGTCCTTGTGCAGGATGCAGCCGGCCCGTTGTTGGAGCACGGCCAGGAGCATTGCCACGCGCGAGCTGTCCAGGCCGCTCGTGGCTCTGCGGGGTTGTGAGCTGGTACTTTCGGCCAGGAGCGACTGCACCTCGGCCAGCAGCGGGCGCCGGCCTTCCATGGTCACGGTGATGCAAGTGCCGGACACCGGCTCGCGGGTCCGCGATACAAAAAGGCCGCTGGGATCGGCTAGGCCTTCGATGCCGGCTTCATTGAGGTCGAAACAGCCGACGTCGTCCGTGGCGCCGTAGCGGTTCTTGACCGCGCGCAACAAGCGCAAGCGCGAATGGCGCTCGCCTTCGAACTGGCATACAACGTCCACCAAGTGCTCCAAAAGACGCGGACCGGCAATGGAGCCGTCCTTCGTCACGTGGCCAACCAGCAAGGTGGTCATGTTGCGGCGCTTTGCGGCGGCGATGATGGAAGCCGCGACTTCACGGACCTGTGAGACTCCGCCCGCGCTGCCTTCGACATCGGCGCTGCTGAGGGTCTGCACCGAGTCGACAATCAGCAGCTTCGGCTCAAGCTTCTCCACTTGCCCCAGCGCCTGCCCGAGGTCCGTCTCCGCCGAGAGATAGAGGGTGTGCGCGACCGCGTCGATCCGCTCCGCACGGAGCTTGACCTGGGCCGCAGATTCCTCGCCCGTGACGTACAGGACGTCCTGCCCCGTGCGGGCGAACTTCGCAGCGACATCCAGGAGGAGGGTGGATTTCCCGACGCCGGGTTCTCCGGCGAGCAGGATCACCGCGCCGGGAACCAGCCCTCCGCCCAGGACGCGATCCAGTTCGTCGACGCCGGTGGGCAGGAATGCGGCCGTGGTGCCGTCTACCTCGGCAATCCGGCGGGCCGGCTCCAAAACTGTTGTGGCCGCCGTCGTACGCGCAACCGTGACGCCTGTTTCCTCCACGGTGCCCCACGCCTGGCACTCGCCGCAGCGCCCCACCCACTTGACCGTGGTCCACCCGCATTCGGCACATTTGTACGCGGGCGTCTTGGAAGTGCGTGAGGTCTTGGAAGCCATGCGTACAAGGCTAGTGGAGGGGTAGGACAGTCAAGTGCGCCTCACTGCAAGGGAGGAAGCACGTCGCGGGCTTCCCGGGGGTCCATGCCCGCCGCTTCGAGCAGGTCCACCATGAGCGGGCGGAAGAGCATCACCACTGTTTCGCCCTCGAGTTTCTGGACGTGCAGCATTCTGGGGTGCAACCGGGTGGCAATGTCGGCCAAGTCCTGGCGCGCACCGCGAAGGTGGGCGCGGCGGGCGCCGTCGTGCACTTCCGCGAGGCCGAGCGACAGCTCCTCGACGGCGGCGGAAGTGTCCTGCAGGACCTCCGAAATGCTGTCCGTCGCTTCGTCCGTCAATGCCGCATGGTTGATGGCGCTCGTGAGCCTCCGCGCGAACACCCGGCCGTTGCGAAGGGCGAGGTCGATGGAATCCAGCGATTCCTCCAGCCTGGTCAGCTCGTCGCGGTGCCGCCGGTACGCCGGGGCGAGTGTGGCAACCTCACCGGACGCCTTGAGGGATTGGCGCATCCGGTCCACGAGGGGCTGGCAATTCCGCCCCCGGATGAGGGCATGCCAGGCCTGGGTCGAGTCGCTGTTAATCAAAGCGTCGGCACACTCACGGAGGACTTCCGAGAGTTCGTGCAGCAGTTTGCGGACGTCCTGGCGCGGCTCCCGGCGCGGGTCTTTCGGGACCAGCATGGTGACGAGGAGCGCGAAAACTCCGCCAACTACGGCGTCGATGCTCCGGGTGAACGGCCCTCCGGCCGGCGCGGGCAGCAAGACCACGAGAAGCGATTGCAGGCCTAGTTGGGTGGTGAAAATGGAGCCGCCGTCCAGGAAACGTGCCAACAGGATGGAGAAAAGAAGGACGACGGCGGCCTGCCAGATACCTGAACCCAGCCAATGAAGGAGCAGATCACCGACGACGATCCCGAGGGTGCAGCCAAAGCCGACCTCCACTACCCGGCGAAGCCGTGGATCCCGTGAGAAGCCAAGCGCGATCAGTGACGAGGTCGCTGCGAAAAGGGGTCCCGAGTGCCCCAGGATGTATTCAGCGAACGCGTAGGCGCCCACGGCGCACACGGTCATCTGGACGGCCGGAACCAACGAGTTCCGGCTGCGGACGAGGCCGGTGCGCAGCCGCGCCCGTAGGAATTTCTTGCTTGCTGAAAGTCCTTGGGGGGCGGTCATGGCTCAAGTCTATTCAGGAGCGGCTTACGGAGTGCGGCTCGCCGGGGGAACCCCAAAGTGAGGGGCGTCACCTAATCCCCCGGAGGGGGCCAAACGCAAGGGCGACGCTGCACATGTAAGCCAATGGTTCACAGTCGTTCACCTTCCGTTCACTTTGGACCGCCGATCCCGTTACCTGCTGCTCCTAACCTCAATAAAGGTACAAACACGTACGCATATCTTTCGTATGCCGACTTTCTCCCTCGGCACGCATCAGAGAATCCCTGGAAGGGGTACATCCCAGTGAAGGCAACTCGCTTCGGCCGCAACGCGGCAATCGCGGTCCTCGCAGTCGGCGCTCTTGCGCTGACCGCTTGTGGTTCAGACAACGCAACCGGCGCCGCACCGGCAGCCACCCCGAGCGCCGCGGCCGTCAAGGTCACCGGCACGCTGACCGGTATTGGCGCCTCCTCGACCGGCGCGGCCATGGACGCTTGGAAGGCCGCATTCGCTTCCGCCAACCCGGGTGCCACGGTCCAGTACTCCCCGGATGGCTCGGGCGCGGGCCGCAAGGCCATCCTCGACGGATCCGCGCAGTTCGCGGGCTCTGACGCCTACCTGACCGACGCTGAGTTGGCCACCTCCAAGACCAAGTGCGGCACCGATGGCGCCATCAACATCCCGGTCTACGTCTCCCCGATCGCCGTTGCCTTCAACATTCCCAACGTCAAGGACTTGAAGCTCGACGCCGACACCGTTGCGAAGATGTTCCGCGGCCAGATCACCAACTGGAACGATCCCGCTATCGCCGCCCTGAACTCCGGCGTCACGCTTCCGGACCTGAAGGTCACCCCGGTCAACCGCTCTGACGACTCCGGCACCACCCAGAACTTCACCGACTACCTGGCTGCTGCTGCTCCCTCGGTCTGGACCGACAAGGCTGCTGGCGTTTGGCCGGCATCCCTGAAGGGCGAGAACGCCAAGGGCACCTCCGGCGTCGTCAAGACCGTCACCGACACCCCGGGTGCCGTGACCTACGCTGACGATTCCGCAGTTTCCGGCAAGCTCGGCACCGCACAGATCAAGGTTGGCTCGGACTTCGTCAAGATCTCCGCTGCCGCTGCCGCCAAGGCTGTTGAACTGGGCAAGCCCGTTGCTGGCCGCCCGACCGGCGACCTTTCCATCAAGCTCGACCGCACCACCACGGATTCCTCGGCCTACCCGGTGGTCCTCGTTTCTTACCACGTCGTCTGCACCACCTACGACAAGAAGGAAACCGCTGACCTGGTCAAGGCATTCGAGAGCTACGTAGTCTCCGACGCCGGCCAGCAGGCTGCTGCCGGCTCTGCCAAGTCCGCTCCGCTCTCCAAGGCGCTGCAGGACAAGGCGAAGGCCGCTGTTGACTCCATCAAGGCCAAGGCCTAAGGACCACAATGGAGTAGTGGTGCCGCGGACCGCGGCACCACTACCCTTGAATATCAACGTTCCCCGTCCCGCGCTGGTGAAACATCACCGGACGGGGCGGGGAACTTGGCCATTTTTGAGTGAATCTTGAGTGAATCTGAAGGATCGTGAAGTGACCACCAACTCCTTGACCACTTCCCAAGGTGCCGGACGCGCCGGGGACAAGGTCTTCTCCGGAGCCACCTTGGCCGCGGGATGCCTGATCCTCGTGGTTCTCTTCGGCGTCGCACTTTTCCTTGTCATCCAGGCCATTCCGGCCCTTGTGGCTCCACCCGCGGACATCCAAGGCGGCCACGGCTTCTTCGCCTACATCGGTCCGATCGTGGTGGGAACCCTGATTGCCGCCGTCATCGCCCTTGTGATTGCAACTCCCGTAGCCATCGGCGTCGCGCTGTTCATCTCCCACTACGCGCCCCGCAGGCTTGCCTCGGGCCTTGGCTATGTGGTGGACCTCCTCGCTGCTATTCCTTCCGTGGTCTACGGCGCATGGGGCGCGGCATTCCTTGCCCCCCAGATTTCGCCCGCCTACGGCTGGCTCGCCAGCAACATGGGCTGGCTGCCGATTTTCCAAGGCCCGGCTTCCGCTACCGGCAAGACCATCCTGACCGCGAGCATCGTCCTTTCCGTCATGGTCCTGCCGATCATCACTTCCCTTTCGCGTGAAATCTTCCTGCAGACCCCGAAGCTCCACG
This sequence comes from Arthrobacter gyeryongensis, assembly GCF_039543785.1. Lineage (NCBI taxonomy): Bacteria > Bacillati > Actinomycetota > Actinomycetes > Micrococcales > Micrococcaceae > Arthrobacter > Arthrobacter gyeryongensis. The sequence continues at coordinate 43,265 of NZ_BAABKK010000021.1, read as the reverse complement.
AGGAAGCCGCTCTGGCCCTCGGGGCGACCCGCTGGGAAATGATCAAGATGGCTGTCTTGCCGTTCGGCCGCCCGGGTATCGTGAGCGCCATCATGCTTGGCCTCGGCCGCGCACTTGGCGAGACCATGGCCGTCGCGCTGGTGCTGTCCTCCGGCGTTTTGACCGCGAGCCTGATCCAGTCCGGCAACCAGACCATCGCCGCGGAAATCGCCTTGAACTTCCCTGAAGCCAGCGGACTCAAGGTCAGCACGTTGATCGCGGCCGGCTTGGTGTTGTTCGTCATCACCCTGGGTGTCAACATGATTGCACGCTGGATCATCTCCAGGCACAAAGAATTCTCAGGAGCCAACTAATGACTGTCACAGCCCCTGTGGCGCGCAAACGCTCCGCACTGACCAAAGGCCAGTTGCCCGCCTTTGCGCCGTATATCGTCCTTGCCGTCGCACTGGTGCTGGGCGCAGCGATCCTTGCGCTGATCGGCTTCAACGCCTTCGGGTGGGGCCTCGTGTCCGCCATCCTCTTCGCGATCGGCCTGGTCGGCTGGAGCGCAGTTGTCGAAGGCGGCCGGAAGGCGAGCGACAAGCTTGCCACCTGCCTGATCGTCGGCTCGTTCCTCGTGGCGCTACTGCCCCTGATTTCGGTGATCTGGACCGTCCTCGTGAACGGCATCCCGGGCATCATCACCCCCGGCTTCCTGACGACTTCCATGAACGGCGTCACGGGTTCCCTCGACAACAAGAGCGTCGATGAAGGCACCAAGGTCCTTGGCGGTATCTACCACGCGCTCCTGGGCACCGTGCAGATCACCTTGCTTGCCACTGTCATCTCTGTTCCGGTAGGGCTGCTGACCGCGATTTACCTCGTGGAGTACGGCAACGACCGGGCCCTCGCCCGTGCCATCACGTTCTTCGTCGACGTCATGACCGGCATTCCGTCGATTGTGGCAGGCCTCTTTTCCGCAGCCTTCTTCTTCGCCGTAGTCGGACCGGGCACCAAGACCGGTGCGGTCGCCGCCGTCGCGCTTTCAGTCCTGATGATTCCGGTGGTGGTCCGCTCCAGCGAGGAAATGCTCAAGATCGTCCCGAACGAGCTCCGTGAGGCGGCTTATGCGCTGGGTGTCCGCAAGTGGCGCACCATCGTCAAGGTGGTCATCCCGACGGCGATTTCCGGCATCGCGTCCGGCGTCACCTTGGCGATCGCCCGAGTGATTGGCGAGACGGCTCCGATCCTGGTCACCGCAGGATTCGCCACAACGATCAACAACAACGTGTTCGGAGGCTGGATGGCCTCGCTGCCTACGTTCATCTACACGCAGATCCTGAACCCGACCTCGCCGTCCAACCCGGACCCGTCGAGCCAGCGGGCATGGGGCGCCGCGCTGGTCCTGATCATCCTGGTGATGCTCCTGAACCTCGGCGCAAGGCTGATCGCCCGGATCTTCGCCCCCAAGGCCGGCCGTTGAGTCGCCAGGCCAAACGCAAACTTCCAACCACAGCACCGAAGGAACACCATGTCTAAGCGGATCGACGTCAAGGATCTGAACGTCTACTACGGCAGCTTCCTGGCCGTTGAAGGCGTCAACATCAACATTGAAGCCAAATCGGTCACGGCATTCATCGGCCCGTCCGGTTGTGGCAAGTCCACGTTCCTGCGCACGCTGAACCGCATGCACGAAGTGCTGCCCGGTGCGCGTGTTGAAGGCGAAGTCCTGCTCGACGGCGACAACCTTTACGGCCCCGGCGTGGACCCCGTGACGGTCCGCACCCAGGTTGGCATGGTCTTCCAGCGGCCCAACCCGTTCCCCACGATGTCCATCCGCGACAACGTGCTGGCCGGCGTGAAGCTCAACAACAAGAGGATCAGCAAGGGTGCGGCCGACGCGCTTGTGGAGAAGTCCCTGCGCGGCGCCAACCTGTGGAACGAGGTCAAGGACCGCCTCGAGAAGCCCGGCTCCGGACTCTCCGGCGGCCAGCAGCAGCGGCTCTGCATTGCCCGTGCCATTGCTGTGGAACCGCAGGTCATCCTCATGGACGAGCCCTGCTCGGCGCTGGACCCCATCTCTACTTTGGCCGTCGAAGACCTCATCAATGAGCTCAAGGACGAATACACCGTGGTAATCGTGACCCACAACATGCAGCAGGCCGCACGCGTTTCCGACAAGACCGCGTTCTTCAACATCGCCGGCACCGGCAAGCCGGGCAAGCTTATCGAGTTCGCGGACACCACCACGATCTTCAACAACCCGTCCCAGAAGGCCACGGAAGACTACGTCTCCGGCCGGTTCGGATAAGCCCCAGCCGCCCCCCTGGCTCGCAAGCTCGCCCGGGGACCCCTGCGGCTGTGGGCCCACCCACCGGCTCCCCATCGATTGCTGAGTAACGGCCGTTTTGGACGTCCAAACGGCAGTTTTGGAACAGAGGATGCCAGAAAAGCCCGACGGCGACTGTCACCCCTCCAGGCGACTGCCGCCGTCGGGCCTTTGCGTGCCGGGCGGGACAGCCTGAACTCAGCGGGACAGCCTGAACTCAGTGCGAAAGCGGTGAGAGCGCCAGCCCGAGGATGAACGCCGCTGCCGCGGTAACGATCGGCGTCGCGACCCAGAACCCCAGGATCCGCAGCACCATCCGACGGTTGGTAACGGAAAAGTTCTGGTTGGTTCCTGCGCCGAGCACTGCCGACGTCACAGTGTGCGTGGTGGAAAGCGGCAAGTGGAAGCCAATGGCACCGACGAACAACATCAGCGAGGTCAGGCTTTGGGCAATGAATCCCCGCATCGGGTCTACCCGCGTCAGTTTGTAACCCAGGGTGTACGAGATGCGCCAACCACCACAAAGCGTTCCCGCGGTGAGCATGACCGCTGTCAGCAGGATGACCCAGAACGGGAGGTCGTTGGAGTCGGACACTCCAGCCGCCACGGCTCCCAACAGGATCACCGCTACGGATCTCTGCCCGTCCTGCAGGCCGTGGCCGAAAGCGACGGCAGCGGCCGAGACGGACTGCGCGTGGCGGAAGCGGCCATGCACAACATCGGGCTGGGTATAGCGGGCCGCCCACGTGACAGGCCACACGAGCAGATAGGCGCCAAGGAAGGCAATCAGGGGGGACAGGAGCAACGGCAGGACTACTTGCGCCAGCAAAATACTGTCCACCCCGCTGATCGGGCTGCCTCCCATCAACGCGCTTGCGGCTCCGGCGCCAACGAGGCCTCCCACCAAGGCATGGGTTGACGAGAGCGGCACACCGCGCCACCAAGCGTAGATTCCCCAAAGGATGGCGCTGCACAACCCCGCGGCGAGTATTGTCAGCCCACTCATTCCCGAGGGGAGAACCACCCACGACTGGCTGAAGACCAGTGCGAAACCGCCGCTGAGCAGCACGCCGGCAAAGTTGAAGACGGCCGCCAACACGACGGCAACCGACGGAGTCAGGGCACGGGTCCGCACGGAGAGTGCGACGGCGGTGGAGACGTCGCGGAAGCCGTTCAGGAATGCGAAGCCAGCCGCCAGCACCACCACAAGGGCGAAGAACGCGACCGCCACCTCATGCTTCCTTGACGATGATGCTGCCTACCTGGGTCGCGACGCGGCGCATGTCCTTGGTAGCGTCCACTAGTTGATTGGCTACGTCGCGGTTCCGCGAAAATTGGGTGGACTTCATGTCGCGGAGCATCTCGGCCACCCAGGTCCGATGGCTGCGCTCCGCACGCTTGGCCAGCCGCAAGACCTCGATCCAGTAATCCTCGAGTTCGTCCAGATCATCGAGCTGGCGCATTGCATCAACCGTGAGTTCCGCCTGGCGGCTGATGATCTCCAACTGGTCCGCCGCGCGCTTGGGCACCCGGTCCAGTTTGTAGAGGGCCACGAGTTCACCTGCGGCATCCAGCTTTTCCATCGCCTCGTTGAGGAAACGGGAGAGTGCGTACATATCCTCGCGGGGGAGTGGGTTCACGAAGCTCGTGCGCATGTGGGTCAGGAGGGCGAAATGCAGATCCGTGGATTTCGCCTCGTGTTCGTGCATCTCCTCCACAAGCCGTTCGTGCTCCGCGACGGGAGCTCCGAAGATCTCAGAAAGCGTCCCGGTTGCCTCAAGAATCTGGCGGGCCATTTGCGACAACAATTGCAACCCGGCGGGTTCTTGGGGGAAGAGACGCAGCTTCATTTGGCTTCCGGTAGGCGGGAGGGATAGTGGTGGGGCGGCGTCTTCGCCGAAGGGCATAAAAATGGTGCCGAACCGGATACGCCTCTCGGCGGTAGGCCGCTCGAAGCGGCTATAAGTTGAAGCCCGGGGGTTTCGCGGTTCGACACCAATTTCAGTTTTCTACGTCGCCCGAGCTAAGTCAATCTTGACAGCTGGCGCCCGGGGTGGTTGTGACTGCCCCTCGCCCATATATTTCATGTCAGTCCAGCTCTCCCAGGCGCCACGCATTGGCCGCGTGCTCGAGATCTTCCGCGGTCTTTACGAGTTGGTGGGAGTTTCGGGTCAGCTTGCTTGCGTGGCCTTCATTGGAATGCTCCGCACTGTCCGCCAGAGTGGCTTGGCCCAGCGCGACGACGCGGCAAAACGCGGCTGAGCGTTCCAGCGCGACGTCGAAATCGCCGTCGAACGCTCCCGAAAGAATGGCGTCGGCCATTTGCTTCATTTCGTCGGCTCCCGGCGGCTCGGCAGCGCCCGCCACAACGTGGGAAACCTGGGCGGTGTCCCGGCCGGCCTTGAAGTACACGGAGATCCGCTCCGAGTTCTGCATGGTGGCGGCGCGCAATGCATAGAGCCGCCACAGGGCGCCGGGCAAGGACCGGGCGGGGCTCTCGGCCCACATTTCGGCGATGGCCTCCAGGCCTTGCTCATCAGCGAGCTTCACGAGGCGCCTGGTGATCTTGGGATCATCGCTATCTCGACCTCGCCGCACGAGGGCCTGAGCGGCAAGGTGCGCGGCTTCGGACACGCGCGCGGGGTCCGCTCCGCCGGCAAACGGCTCGAAGTCAACCGGCGCGAAGGGTTTCGGCTTGTGGTGCCTATTTGCTCCGCCGTACACAGGAGGTCCCGATTGTTCGCTCATGCCCCAACGCTACTCCTGTGTTTTCGCTCGTGCACTCTTGACTGGGGCTTGTTGCAACCTCCCCATGTTTGGATCCGTGGGAGCGGGCGACCTCTCCTCGTCTCCGCGCGTCGTCGTCGGGGTTTGGTTCAAAAGAGGTCAGGACGGCGCGGGGGTCGGTGCGGGGCGTTCCTTCCTGACCTTCTTTGATTCCGTAGCTGCCGCGACACGCCGTTGTGGGCGTGTGTCGTCGTCGGGGTTTGGTTCAAAAGAGGTCAGGACGGCACGGGTGTTGGTGGTGTGTTCGCTTGGACGCAGTGCCTCTTGGGACCTGTTGCGTCCTCCCCACGTTTGAATCCGCCGGGGCGCCGACACGCCGTCGTGGCCGCGCGCCGTCGTCGGGGTTTGGTTCACAAGTGGGGAGAACGCTACCGGGGCTGCTGCGGGGCGTTCCTTCCTGATCCTCTTTGATTTCGCCGGGGCGCCGACACACCGTTGTGGCCGCGCGTCGTCGTCGGGGTTTGGTTCAAAAGAGGTCAGGACGGCACGGGTGCCAGGCGTGTCAAAACGGCCTTGAGCTTGAGGTACAGTATTTATGGCTGTTTCTACAGTCGGCAGGGGCCTTTAGCTCAGTTGGTAGAGCATCGGACTTTTAATCCGTGGGTCGTGGGTTCGATCCCCACAGGGCCCACCCTAAAACCCCCGGAACCGCACGGTTCCGGGGGTTTACTTGTGCCAAACGAAAACTAGGCCGTGCCCCACACAGCCGGGTGGCGGCCGAGCGGTCCGGCTTGCTGCGACCAGTGCACGGGAGCGCCGTCGATTCGCCCTGGAAGCGGCACGCGGCGCGCCGGTCCCCAGTCAGTGGTGGTTGCCGTGAGGGTGAAGTCATTCGGTGTAGGTACCGGTAGGTGGTCGTTCGGCGGGGTCAGCGAGTACAGCAGGTTGGCCGTGCCGATGAGTGAGCCTTGGATGCGGGCCGACACTGAGTGGGTGAGCCGTCGGGTCAAGGCACGGGCGACGGCCGCGGCCAAAAGCCAGCCGGTCGCGTGGTCGAGGGCTTGGACGGGAAGCGGGACCGGCTCCACTTGGCCCGTGGCGGTAGCGCCGTCGTCGGCGATCCCGCAGCTCATCTGGACCAGGCTGTCGAACCCGCGGCGGTTGCGCCATGGGCCATCCCAGCCGTAGGCGTCCAAGCTCGCGATGATCATGCCGGGGTTCACGGCGGTCAGGGCCTCGTCATCGTAACCCAGGCGTTTCAGGGCGTCGCCTCGCAGTCCCGACACGAGCACATCGGCACCCGCGAGCAGTGCCTCGAAAATCGCGCGGTCGCTTGAGGCAGTGAGATCCAAAGCGGCGGTACGTTTGCCGAGCGTCGTCTCAGGCAGTAGCGACGGCACCTCGTCAAAGCCCGGCGGGTCGATCCGCAGCACGTCGGCACCGTAGCCCGCGAGGAACTTGGTGCAGACCGGTCCAGCGATTACCCGAGTCAGGTCGAGCACGCGCACACCGTCGAAGGGCAGTTTCCCGACGGCGTCCGGCGTGCGGGCACCGGATGAGCGGCGCTCGACGACGGTCACGGGCGGCGCGTCCGCGGTCGCCGCCCCTGGAGCCGAGGCGAGCCACCGGACGCGGTTGTGCATGACGGCGGCGCATCCGCCCGCCTCTACGATGGCCGTCTCCAATTCCTCGGCACGCAACCCGGCCACTGCCGCCTGAACTGTTTTGCGGTCATGGGCTCCAAGCACCCGCTCGACGGCGGCGCGGTGGTTGGCGTAGTTGGTGTGCAGCCTGATCCAGGCGTCGGCCGCACGATAGTTGCCGGCGATCGGGTCCCAGAGCGGTGGCCGGTTCCAGCCGACTGGAGTGAACAGCCTCTCGGACGCGAACGCGGCGCATGACTCCCGACTGTCTACCGACACGGCCGGCTGCCGTGACTCCCGGCGAGCTGCCAGAAACTGCGCTGCCGCCACCGTTGCGACAGCCACCGCCCCCGTCCCAAGTCCTGTCACGTCGAAAGCGGCCGGGAGGACCGCCCGTGGCCCGGTCGTCGTTAGCTGAGTGGCCGCCAAATCCGCATCTTCTGCACCGAGTGCGTGCCATAGGCGGGAGGTCGCATCAGCGAAGCTGTCGTTCACACTCACCATTCTCAACGGGCCTGCACGGAACGAGCAATGGCGTCCGGAACTAACGCCTCCTGCCCAAGTGGGCCTCCAACTGCCAGACTGTTCTTCATGCACGCGCTTTTGGACGGACTCCTGAATACCAGCCCGCTCGTGATCGCGTGCATCGTTTTCGCCCTCGTGTTCGCTGAGGATGCAATCTTTGTGGGCTTCGTGATTCCCGGTGAAACGGCGGCGGTGGTCGGTGGGGTGATTGCGAGCCGCGGGCTCTTCGAATTGTGGGCCATGATCGTCATTGTGGTCAGTGCCGCCATCACAGGAGACACCGTGGGCTACGAAATAGGCAAACACTTCGGCCCGCGGGTGATGGCCTTGAAAATCCTGGACAAGAGACGCGCCCAATTGCAGAAGGCCGAAGACTTTCTCAAGGACAAAGGCGGCGTCGCGGTGCTCCTGGGCAGGTTTACCGCTTTTTTTCGTGCCGTCATGCCCGCGCTCGCCGGACTCAGCCGTATGCCTTACCGGCGTTTCGCGTTCTGGAACTTCAGCGGCGGCATTATCTGGGGGTCCTTGTTCGTGACGCTCGGCTTTGTGGCTGGAAATTCGTACGAGGAAGTGGCTCGCGTGGTAGGCCGTGATGCCGCGATCGTGGTGGCGGTAATTGTGGTGGCGATTCTGCTTGTCTGGCAGGTCAGGAAACACCGCGCAAAGAGGACCTGATACCGCAGGAGCACGGAAATCTGGCGGAAACCTCAAGGCTTTAGGCTGGTCACAATTGGTACGGGAGGGGCGGTGAAGGGGCGAACTGGATATGTCTGATGTTTGGCGTTATAACCGTAGTAGCTGCCCCGACGTCCTCGGCTTATCTGAGCCTCGAGTGATCTGATGTCCGCTTTCTGCAGCACACAACTTTTGAGGAGAACCGATGCATCTTTTGCCCCGTGAGCAGGAAAAGCTCATGATCGTGGTCGCGGCCGACCTCGCCCGCCGTCGGCAATCCCGAGGCCTGAAGCTCAACTTCCCCGAAGCCGTGGCCATCATCAGCTACGAGCTGATCGAGGGCGCCCGCGACGGGAAAACCGTGGCTGAACTCATGAGCTATGGGACCACCCTGCTTCGCCGTGAAGATGTGATGGAAGGCGTGCCCGAGATGATCCATGACGTCCAGATTGAAGCCACTTTCCCTGACGGCACCAAGCTCGTCACCGTCCACGACCCGATCCGCTAGGAGGCCAACATGATTCCCGGTGAGTACCGGCTCCAGTCAGAGCCCATTGCCTGCAACAGCGGACGCGAGGCAATCGCCGTCGACGTCGTCAACCGTGGCGACCGCCCGGTCCAGGTGGGCTCGCATTACCACTTTGCCGAATCGAATCCCGCGCTCGATTTCGACCGCGAAGCCGCTTACGGCCGCCGCCTCGACATCCCTGCCGGAACGGCCGCGCGCTTCGAACCCGGCGATTCCAAGACCGTCAAGCTCATTGCGCTTGCAGGCAGCCGCGAAGTCTACGGCCTGCGGAACGCCGTCAACGGTCCCCTTGATGCGGACGCCGGAAAGAACGACGGCGGCGCTGCCGCTTCCACCGAAGGGCCCGGAACCAGTAAGGAAGGGCCCGGAACCAGCAAGGAAGGGACAGCCCAGTGAGCTTTGAAATTTCGCGCAAACAATACGCAGACCTCTACGGCCCGACGACGGGCGACTCCATCCGCTTGGCGGACACCGAACTTTTCCTTGAGATCGAGAAGGACTACACGGTCTACGGCGAAGAGGTCATGTTCGGCGGCGGCAAAGTAGTCCGCGACGGCATGGGGCAGAACGGCCAAGTGACCCGGGATGAGGACGTCCCGGACACCGTCATTTCGAATGTGGTGGTCCTCGACTACACCGGAATCTACAAAGCCGATGTCGCGCTCAAAGACGGCCACATCTTCAAGATCGGGAAGGCGGGCAACCCGCAGATCGCCGACGGCGTGGACATCGTGATCGGGGCCAGCACCGAGATGATTGCGGGGGAGGGCAAGATCCTCACCGCGGGGGGCGTGGACACCCACATCCATTTCATTTCGCCCGAGCAAGTCCCCACGGCCCTGTGCAGCGGCATCACCACAATGGTGGGCGGTGGCACGGGACCGGCCGAAGGTACCAAGGCCACCACCATCACGCCCGGCAAATGGCACATTTCACGGATGCTGCAAGCCGTGGAAGGGCTGCCGGTCAACATCGGCCTTCTCGGCAAGGGCCACGCGTCCGCCATCGAGCCGCTGGCCGAACAGATCCGTGCAGGCGCAGTGGGCCTCAAAGTCCACGAGGACTGGGGCGCCACGACGTCGTCGATCGACATGTCCCTGCGTGTAGCTGACGAATACGATGTGCAAGTAGCCATCCACACTGACACCCTCAACGAGTGCGGATTCGTGGAGGACACCATCAAGGCCATCGACGGCCGCGTGATCCACACCTTCCACACCGAAGGCGCCGGCGGCGGGCACGCTCCGGACATCATCAAGATCGCCGGATTGCCAAATGTCCTCCCGGCATCCACCAACCCCACGCTCCCGTACACACGGAACACCATCGAAGAGCACCTGGACATGCTCATGGTGTGCCACCACCTCAACCCGGACATCCCGGAAGACGTGGCGTTCGCCGATTCCCGCATCCGGGCCGAAACCATCGCCGCCGAAGACGTGCTCCAGGATCTGGGCATCTTCTCCATGACCTCCTCGGATTCCCAGGCCATGGGCCGTGTGGGCGAAGTCGTCATCCGCACCTGGCAAGTGGCCGACGCCATGAAGCGGCAGCGGGGCGTCCTCAAGGACCCCCGGAGGGACAGCACGGGTGCGAGCCACGGCGCTCCGAACGGCTTGGGCGCGGAAAGCGACAACTTCAGGATCAAGCGCTACATCTCCAAATACACCATCAACCCGGCGATCGCGCAGGGCATGGCAGACTCCATCGGCTCCGTGGAAGTGGGCAAGTTCGCCGACCTCGTCCTCTGGAATCCGGCCTTCTTCGGAGTGAAGCCGGAACTGGTCCTCAAAGGCGGCCAGATCGCCTACGCACTCATGGGCGATTCCAACGGCTCCATCCCCACCCCGCAACCACGCACCATGCGCCCCATGTTCGCCACCTACGGCAAGGCGTTGCAGCAGTCTTCCATCACCTTCCTGTCCAAGGCGGCCATCGACGCCGGCGTCCCCGAGGAACTGGGATTGGAACGCGTTATCCGGGCGGTGTCCGGTATCCGGAACCTGAGCAAAGCGGACCTCAAGTTCAACGGCGAAACCCCCGACATCGCCGTCGACCCCGAAACCTACAAAGTGACGGTCGACGGCGAAGACGTCACCTGCGAACCTTCCGACGTGCTGCCCATGGCCCAGCGCTACTTCCTTTTCTAGAACGCCGGAGGAAAACCACATGATCATCGAAAAGATCCTCGGCAACCTGCACGAACTGCCGCAGGCCGAGGCCGCGGCGCTCGCAGCGCTCCACAAGGAGAAGGTCGTGCTGCCGAGCGCCCAACTCGTCAAACGCATCCAGCGCGTCACCACGGACCACGGCAAGGAACTCGGAATCCGCCTCCCGGCCGGATCCGGGGACCTGCGCGACGGCGACATCCTCGCCGTCGAGGATACGAACCTGATCGTTGTGTCGGTGCTGCCGAGCGACGTCCTGGTTATCGCCGCCCGAAGCATCTACGAAATGGGTGTCGTGGCGCATTCCCTCGGCAACCGGCACCTGCAGGCCCAGTTCTTCGACGCTGCGTCCGAGTACGGGGCCGAAGTCATGGTGTGCCAGTACGACCACACGGTCGAGGACTACCTCAAACACGTCGGTGTGCCTTACGAACGCCAGGAACGCGTAATGCCGGTGCCTTTCCGCCATGCTGAACACACGCACTAGGCCGGTCCCGTCGCGGCGCTCTTCGCGCGGGTTGTCGGGTTCGGTCGCCTTTGCTTCGGCAGGTGATAGGGGCCGTGCCCGTCCCCAGCCGCTCCCAACCCTCGCAAGCTCGGGTCGGGGCCCTCGCGGCAGTGGGCCCCCCGCGGTGCCCGCCACGCCGCGGCCCCTATCACCCACCTACGCCGTCCACGTCACCTTCGGGGGGCAGCAGTGAGCTCCTATCAGCTAGCCCTCCAGCAGTTGTGCGACTCCACTCTTCCTACCGGGGCGTTTGCGCATTCTCTTGGGTTTGAGACGTACATCGAGCGTGGGGTTGTGGCTGATGAGGGGAGTTTCGGGGTTTGGTTGTCTGCGTTTATTTCGCAGCAGCTGACTTATTCTGATGGGCTGGCCATCCGGTTCCTTTATGAAGGGGTGGGTCTGGGGGAGTTGGATGCTCATTTGAGTGCCCAGCTCTTGCCTCGGCAGTTGCGGGAGGCCAGTACCAAAATGGGCGGGCGGCTGATCGAGATCGGGACCGAGGTCTTTCCGTCGGCCGAGCTGGAAGCATACCGGGCTAGGGTGACCACCGGCGAAGCCGCCGGGCATCAGCCGCTCGCGTTCGCCGTCGTCGCGCGCTCGCTCGGCGTGCCCTTCGAAGAAGCGCTGGCCGCGTACCTTTTTGCGGCGGTCACCTCCCTGACGCAGAACGCCGTGCGCGCCATCCCGCTCGGCCAGAACTCCGGGCAGCGGCTGCTGCGCAAAGCGCACGACGACGTCGCTGCCGCCGTCGAACATGTCCGGCACCTCAGCTGGGACGACTTCGGAGCCGTCAGCCCCGGGCTGGAAATTTCGCAGATGCGGCACGAATGGCAACGCGCGCGCATGTTCATGAGCTAGAACCATAGGAGGACACATGTCTGAACCCATCAAGATCGGCATCGGCGGCCCGGTAGGTGCCGGCAAGACGCAGCTCGTGGAGCGCCTGACCCGCCACATGAGCCGGGAAATCTCCATGGCCGCCATCACCAACGACATTTACACGATCGAAGACGCCAAAATCCTCGCGGCCAACGGCATCCTGCCCGAGGACCGCATCATCGGCGTCGAAACCGGCGGCTGCCCGCACACCGCCATCCGCGAAGACACCTCCATGAACACGGCAGCCATCGAGGAACTCAAGAAACGGCACCCCGACCTGCAAGTCATCTTCGTGGAATCCGGCGGCGATAACCTCTCGGCCACGTTCAGCCCCGAACTCGTGGACTTCTCGATCTACATCATCGACGTCGCCCAAGGAGAGAAAATCCCCCGCAAAGCCGGCCAAGGCATGATCAAGTCGGATCTCTTCATCATCAACAAGACCGACCTCGCCCCGTTCGTCGGCGCAGACCTGTCAGTGATGGAGCGGGACTCGAAGGAATTCCGCGGCGACAAGCCCTTCTGCTTCACCAACCTGAAGACCGACGAAGGGCTGGACAAGGTCATCGCATGGATGCGGCACGACGTCCTGATGCTCGACCTGGCGCAATGAGTTCACTCGCGAACGCTCTCATCTCACCTGGGCCTTCATCCGCGTCCGCTGATCGGCCCGAGATGGGTCGCCTTGCGCTCGTCGTAGGGAAACGTGCAGGTCGCTCCGTGGCCGTGCAGCAGTTTCATCAGGGTGCCTTGCGGGTTTTGAGGCCGCATTACCTGGATGGGTCTGGGCAGGTTTGTTATGTCATGGTCAATCCGGGCGGGGCATATTTGGGGGCGGATCTCTATGTTGTGGATGTGGAGGTCGAGGCTGGGGCTTCGTTGCTCTTGACGACGCAGTCGGCCACGAAGATCTATCGGACGCCGGGGTCTTTTGCGGAGCAGCGGATGACCATCCGGCTGGGGGAAGGCGCCGAACTGGAGTTGGCTCCCGACCAGCTCATCGCCTACAGGGAGGCCAGCTATCGGCAGAATACGCACATCACTGTGCATCCGACGTCGAGCCTCATCATGGCGGAAGTCATCACGCCCGGCTGGTCACCGGACGGTGCTTCTTTCAAGTACCGGGAACTGCGGCTCCGGAACGAGATCCAGGTGGAGGGCGACGACGGCGCAGCGCTGCTCGCGCTCGACAACCTCCTGATCCGGCCGCCCCTGGGCGATGTAACCGGAATGGGCTTCATGGAGGGGTACAGCCACTTGGGTTCGCTCATCGTGGTGGATTCTCGGGTTGACCAGGCGCTCGCCGATGAACTGCACCGGCTGACGGCGGGGTATGACGCGTACTCGGGCTTGTCACTGACCCGAACCCTTGCGGGCACAACGGGCCTGGTCCTGCGGTCCCTCTCGAACAGCACCGAGGAACTGAATCGATTGCTTGGTGCCTGCACCGGTCTTTTGCGCGAACGCTGGTACGGCAGGGCGCCGCTGAACCTCAGGAAGTACTGATGACCTCACTCGCGGAGTTCGCCTCGATGTACCGCCGGCGTGAGCATCTCCCGATGAAGTCGCGCCTCGCCTTCATGTTCGGTTCGGTCGTCCTCTTGCACCTAGCCGCCGTCGTACTCCTGCTGGTGGGTGGAGCCGGCGGCGGGCAGCCGCTGGCGCTGGGCCTCGTGCTGACGGCCTACGTGGCCGGCATCAAGCACAGCTACGACTGGGACCACATCGCCGCGATCGACAATTCCACACGAAAGTTCGTGGCACAGCGCAAGGACCCCGTGAGCGTGGGATTCGCCTTCAGCCTGGGCCACAGCTCCGTCGTGATCCTGGCCGGTGTGATGGTGGTCGGCGGCGCCAGCCTTGTGGGCCAGCTCATGGAGGACGGCACCTCTGGACACCTCGTACTGGGGCTGATCGGCAGCGGCGTCTCCGGGATGTTCCTGTTGGCCATGGGTATCTTCAACGGGTCGGCGTTCCTCCGCACCATGCAGCTGTATCGCGCCGCCCAGGCCGGCGGCGCGATCGCCGTCGACGACCTCGAAACCAAAGGGCTCATCTCGCGGCTTTTGGCTAAGCCGCTATCCAAGGTCCAGCGTCCGCGAAATATCTACGTGATCGGGTTCCTGTTCGGCCTTGGCTTCGACACTGCCACCACCATCGGGCTGCTGGTGCTCACGACTGCGGCGTCGCTCGCGGGCGTGTCTGTGCTCGCCCTCCTGGCGTTGCCACTGGCCTTCACTGCGGCGATGACGCTGTGCGATTCAGTAAACGGCGTGGCCATGATGCGCATGTACAAGTCCGCCATCCATGATCCCCGGCGCAAACTTGGATTCAACGCGATCATCACCGGTATCTCGGCCTTCTCGGCGCTCTTCATCTCGGTCATCACGCTGGGCGGCTTCCTCAATGCGGCCTTTGGCCTGAGCGATCCTGTCACCACGTGGCTGGGCGAAATAGACCTTGGCGACGCCGGGCTGGTGCTGATCGCGCTGTTCGCCGTCGTGTGGGTGGCTGCGGCCTTGCGGTTCCGGGCGGCGCGGCGCCGTTAGCCGTGCTGGAGCCACTCCAGTAGCCGATCCAATGACCACGTCGTGATGATGCGATCGGCGGGTACGCCGTTGGCTTCCGCCCGCTCCGCACCGTACTGCAGGAAGTCGAGCTGGCCGGGGGCGTGCGCGTCACTGTCGATGCTGAAGAGGCAGCCCGCGTCGAGGGCAATCCGAATCAATTCGTCCGGCGGGTCCTGGCGTTCGGGCCGCGAATTGATCTCGACGGCGACTGAGTGTTCCGCGCACGACGCGAACACCTTCTCGGCGTCGAACTCCGACGGAGGCCGGGTTCCTCGCGATCCCTTGACCAAGCGGCCGGTGCAGTGCCCGAGGACGTTCGTGTGCGGGTTTTCGATGCCGGCGAGCATGCGCCGGGTCATGGGCCCTTTGTCGGACCGGAGCTTCGAGTGGACACTGGCCACCACAACATCAAGTTGGCTCAGCAGCTCCGCGGACTGGTCCAGCTCGCCGTCTTCAAGGATGTCCACTTCAATTCCGGCCAATAGCCGGAACCCGGGCTCCTGGCCGTACCGCTCGTTGATCCCGTCCACAACCGTGAGCTGCTCCATCAAGCGCTCGGGGCTGAGTCCATTCGCGATGGTGAGGTTGGGGGAGTGATCGGTCAAAGCGAGATATTCCCGTCCGAGAATATTCGCAGCGGTGACCATGACCTCGATCGGTGAGCCGCCGTCCGACCAGTTGCTGTGGCTGTGCAGATCGCCCCGGAGTTCAGCGTGAAGAGTGTGTCCACCGTTGACCAGGGGTTCGGCCCCACGACGGCGGAGGTTCTCAAGGTAGTCCGGAACGGCCCCGCCCAGGGCCTGGCTGATCACCTCGAAGGTCCGGCTGCCGATTCCCTTGGTCCGCTTGAGGCGGCCATCCTTGAGCCGGGCAGTCAGTTCCTCCTGGCTGAGTCCGGCGATGATGCCCGCAGCGCGGCGGAACGCCTGGACCTTGAAGCTGTCCGCGAGTTCCCGTTCCAGCCAGAAGGCGGTTTCATTG
Source organism: Arthrobacter gyeryongensis (assembly GCF_039543785.1). Taxonomy (NCBI): domain Bacteria; kingdom Bacillati; phylum Actinomycetota; class Actinomycetes; order Micrococcales; family Micrococcaceae; genus Arthrobacter; species Arthrobacter gyeryongensis. The sequence goes on along the minus strand of NZ_BAABKK010000021.1, from coordinate 27,752 downwards.
AGCGCGTCGATGGCGTCCATGGCTCAATCATGTACCACGCCGCGCCCAGACGTATGTGAGCGAGGGTTTCCGGTTTGGGCGGTTGTTTGTGAGCGCGGGTTTTGGGTTAGGTGCGTATATGTGAGCGCGGGTTTTGGGTTAGGTGCATATATGTGAGCGAGGGTTCGGGACTTCCGACGCTCGCTCGGATATGTGGGTGTTTCGACGGACGCTCGCTCGGATGTGTGGGTGTTTCGACGGACCCTCGCTCGGATATGTGGGTTCTACGACCGACCCTCGCTCACATCATGTGAGCGAGCGTTTCGGGGGTCGGGTTGGAGCGTCATGCTGTCGGAATAACTGGGACGGCCCCCACCGCCCTGCAATAATCGGAACCAGTTGCCTCGCTCGAGTTGCACGCGGGGCGGTATGCACCTTCGGACGAATCACATCGCAGACGAGGCGGACATGACCAACACTCCCATCCAGCAGGCCACCGACACCACGGCGATGCCCCCCGCCCCGAACATCGCCATCGACGAGGACCTGCTTCACCGGCTCGCGGACGCTTATGGCGTCGGGACATCGTTCCACGGCTGGGATGGGCTGCAACACGACGTTTTGCCCGCCACGTTGATCCAGGTACTGGGTTCCCTGGGAGTCGCCGCCCATTCCGACGAGCAGATCGAGGCGGCCCTCGCAGACGCGGAAGTGGCGCCATGGCGGCGGATGCTGCCGCCCGCCGTCGTCGTCCAAGAGGGAACGACGGCGGCTGTGCACGTCCACGTCCGTGACGGTTCGCCGGCCCGCCTGACGATCTCGCTCGAGGACGGAACGGAACTCGCCGCCACCCAACAGGAGGACTGGGCGCCGCCGCGCGACGTGGATGGAGTGCCTACAGGCCGTGCCACCTTTGAGCTGCCGGCGGGTTTGCCGCTCGGCTGGCATTCGCTCACGGCCGAGTCCGACGGCGTGACGGCGACCGCCGCGCTGGCCGTGGTTCCAGCCAAGCTGCAGACGGCAGCGCAGCTCGAGGAACGGCGCGGGTGGGGACTCGCCACGCAGCTGTATTCGGTACGCTCGAAGCGCTCGTGGGGTATCGGGGATTTCGCGGACTTGGCCGATTTGGCGTCGTTGGCCGGCGCACGCGGTGCCGACTACGTCCTGGTCAACCCCTTGCATGCCGCAGATCCTGTGCCTCCGGTTCAAGCGTCGCCGTATTCCCCGTCCACCAGGCGATTCTTCAACCCCCTCTACATCCGAGTCGAATCCATTCCCGAACTGGCATATGTCAAGCCGCGGAAGCGCGCTACGGTGGATCGGCTGTTGGATCACGTCCATGCCCTCAACAAGGACGCCGAACGGCTGGACCGGGACCAGATCTTTGCCGCGAAACTCGCTGCCCTGGAACTCCTTCACACCGTCAAGCTTTCTCCTGCCCGGCAACGTGCCTTCGAGGAATTCTGCCGCGAGGCCGGCCCTGGCCTGGATGATTTCGCCCTTTGGTGCGCCATCCGCGAGGACCGGTCGCCGGACGACCCCTTCTGGCAGGACCCCGCGGCCACTCTCGGTTCGCCCAAGGTTGAGTCGATGCGCCAGGCATTGGCCGACCGGATCGGTTTCCACCGTTGGCTCCAGTGGATCTGCGATGAGCAGCTTGAGTCGGCCCAGGCCGCTGCAAGGCGATCCGGCATGCGGCTGGGAGTGGTGCACGATCTCGCGGTCGGGGCGGACCTGAGCAGCGCTGACGCCTGGACCCTTCGCAGCAGCTTCGCGCCGGGTGTCAGCGTGGGCGCACCACCGGACATGTATAACCAGCTCGGCCAGAACTGGAATCAGCCACCCTGGCACCCGGTCCGTTTGGCAGAGGCGGGCTACGCGCCGTTGCGCGCGATGCTCTCCACCGTCCTTCGCCATGCCGGCGGAATCCGCGTGGATCACATCCTGGGGCTGTTCCGCTTGTGGTGGGTGCCCGCCGGGAATTCCGCCCGCGACGGCACCTACGTCCGGTACGACCACGAGGCCCTCATCGGCATCCTCGCCTTGGAAGCGCACCGCGCGGGCGCGGTGGTCATCGGCGAAGACCTGGGAGTCTTCGAGCCTTGGGTGCGGGACTACCTTGCGGCCCGCGGCATCCTGGGCACGTCGATCCTGTGGTTCGAGTACGACGGCGACTCGCCCCTCCCGCCCGAACGTTACCGGGTGCAGGCCCTCGCCAGCGTCAACACCCACGACCTCCCGCCGACTGCCGGGTACCTCGCAGGCGACCACGTGGAACTCCGGAGCCAACTGGGCCTGCTCGAACGGAGCGTGGCCGAGGAACGGGCCGAGCACGAGGCCAGCCTGGACAAGATGATGGGATTGCTGCGGGAACGGGGCCTGCTGCCTGCCGACGGAAAAGCGCTTCGCGAGGAGCAGGTCATTGAGGCGCTACATCGCTTGCTGGCCCTCGCGCCGTCGGTCCTGCTCGGCGTTGCGTTGGTGGATGCCGTGGGGGAGCGGAGGGTGCAGAACCAGCCCGGTACGACGTCGGAGGTCTACCCCAACTGGCAAGTGCCACTAGCCGACGAAAACGGCCGCGCCGTGCTCATCGATGACCTCGACGCGAACCCGCGGTTCAACTCTCTGCTGGCGGCGGTTGACGAGGCCGTACGGGGTTAGGCAACGCATCGATGCGTGAGATCTCGCCTCTTTCGGGTCGCGAAAGGGGCGAGATCTCACGCATCGATTAGCCGCTCAGGGAGCTATAACCAAAGCGGTGGGGGAACCCACGTTCAGCTGGTCGAGGACCTCGCCCGGGATGCCGGTGGCATGGTCCAGGGCGAACGTGGTGACTTGGTTGGAACGCTCGTGCGCGACGTGGAGCCGGCCGTCGCGGACCAAGTGGTGGCGGGGCCAGTCTCCTCCGCTGGGCACATCAGCGACGGGTCGGAGCCGGGTTCCGCTGCCTTCGACGGCCAGTACTGAGATCCGGTTGGACCCGCGGATGCCCGTGTAGACGAAGCGATTGTCCGGAGACAGCGCGATCTCGGCGGCTGCGTCGCCGTCGGCGGCCCCACCTGCCGTCGCGGGACCGCGACGGTGGAGCACAAAGCGGCCATCGGCGCCGTGCAGGAGCACCACCACTTCGATCGTATATTCGGTCACCACGAATACGGCGTCGGCGGAGGGGTGCTGGACCAAGTGCCGCGGACCGCTGCCCATCGGGAGTGCGACTTGGTGGTCAGGAAGCAGGCCGGTGTCGGGGAAATAGTTCCACACCCGTACAAGGTCGAAGCCGAGGTCGGTGGTCATGATCCGGCCGTCCTCCAGCATGAGGCTTGCGTGGGCGCGGCTCACCCGGGGGCCGCCCGTGGCGATGTCGATGCCGCCGTCGACGCCGGCGTGCGGATCCTTCGCTGGCGGCGCCGCAAAGCGCGAGGTGATGCCGCCGTCGTCGTCGAGCCCGTACAGCAGCACGTTGCCGTCGCCCCAACAGTTGACCACGATGAAACGGGCGGAAGGGTCGACGGCGACGTGGCAGGCCGCGGCTCCGGCCGGCCAGGCCTCGCCCAGCGGCTCGAGGCCAAACGGCCCGGTCCGTCGGTACGCGCGGACCGTCCGGGCGGCCTCGGCTACCGCGTAGACCACCGGTAGCGTGGGGTGCACGGCCAGGAACGACGGCGAGGGCGCTTCGACGGCCGTGCCCAGCCAACTGAGGCTGCCATCTTCACGGGCGGCAATTGCGCCAATGCCCGTTCCGCTCCCGTCGCTGTCCGCGGTGTAAGCGCCTGCCCAGATGAGCGTTCCTTCGATGTTCCCTGCCATGCCGTCCTTAGTGTTGGTGATGGAGTGCTGCCTCAGTGCCCTTGTACATCCGAGTCGACCCCGGCGTCGGCACCCGCGTCCAAAGTGGCGATCGCGGACAGATCGTCGCGGTCCAAAGCGAAGTCGAAGACGTCCAGGTTTTCCTTCATGCGCAGCGGATTGGCGGACTTCGGGATGGCAACGAGCCCCTCCTGGACGTGCCAGCGCAGCACAATCTGACCCGGAGTCTTTCCGTGTTTCTTCCCGATCGCGGCCAACACCGGAGCATTCAGGAGATCGCGGCCGGCCCCCAACGGACTATACGATTCCGTGGCGATGCCATGGCTGCCGTTGAAGGCACGCTCATCGATCCGCGTGATGGACGGCGAGATCTGGATTTGGTTGACGGCCGGCACCACCGAGGTTTCCTCCAGAAGCCGTTCGAGGTGCGAGGGCTTGAAGTTGGACACGCCGATTGAGCGCACCTTCCCCTCAGCCTGGAGCCGCTCGAAAGTCTCCCAAGTGGACACGAATTCATTCCGTTGGGGGAGCGGCCAATGGATCAACAAGAGGTCCACGTAGTCCAGCCCGAGGCGCTTGAGGGAGCCCTCGAGCCCGTCGACGGCGCGATCGCGGCCTTGGTGCGTGCCGTCCAGTTTGGTGGTGATGAACAGTTCCTCGCGCGGGATCCCGCAGTCCCGCACGCCTTGCCCGACGCCGGCCTCGTTACCGTAGCGGTAGGCCGTGTCGACGTGCCGGTAGCCAAGCTCGACGGCGGACACCACCGCCGTGGCGACCTGGGCGTCGTCGAGCGGCCAGGTTCCAAGGCCGATCTGCGGAATGGCATTACCGTCGTTGAGCCTGACGGTCGGAGCAAGTGCCATGGTCCTGTCCTTTCGGTTGCTAGATCGGCCTCCGTGCCCATTGGACCAGTTGATCGCTGAGTTTCATGAAGTCCTGGTCCACGTGCTTGATGCCTGGATGTTCATCATGCCACCGGACGATCTCCCGTGCGCCTGCTGCGAACGGAATTTCTGCCCGATACCAGGGCACGAGCGTCTTGATCTTGGTGTTGTCGAAGACCACGGAGTGGGACCTGTCCCCGAGAAGCGCCGGGCCAAGCTCGTCCGGGGAGTGCTCAGCAATGGTGTCCGAGGCGATGTGCACCAGTTCGGGTTCCGGGGCCCCTGCGGCCGTCGCGAAGAGCCGGTAGACCTGGTCCCACGGGAGCGCTTCGTCAGAGGTGATGGTGTAGCTTTCACCAACGGCCTGCGGCCGGCCGAGGAGGCCGAGGAAGGCCACCGCAAAATCATCCGCGTGGGTGAGGGTCCACAGCGAGGTACCGTCGCCGTGGACTACCACAGGCAGGCCTTCCCGCATCCGGTGGATGTCCGTCCAACCGCCCAGAAGGGCGATCCGCGTGCGGTCATAGGTGTGCGAAGGCCGGACGATGGTCACGGGGAATCCCTCGTCGCGGTAGGCCCGGACGAGAAGGTCTTCGCACGCGATCTTGTCCTGCGAGTACTTCCAGAACGGGTTCCTTAGCGGGGTCGACTCGAGGATCGGCAAGTGTGCGGGCGGCTTCTGGTAGGCCGAAGCTGAGCTGATGAACACGTACTGACCGGTCCGGCCGCGGAACAGCTCCACGGCGGCGGCCACATGCTCCGGCGTGAAGGAGATGAAGTCCGCGACGGCGTCGAACTCGCGGCCGTTCAGCACTTCCGCCACCTCGGCGGGGTTGCGGATATCTGCTTGGAGCAATTCCGTGCCCGCAGGGGCCGGCCTTTCCGAGCTCAGTCCGCGATTGAGCATGGTGAGCCGGTGACCCAGCGCGACGGCGTGCTCCGCCGCCGCCGCGCTGATGGTCCCGGTCCCGCCGATGAACAGCAGGCGCAGAGGTGCCGACGTCACCACGCGTAGTCCTCCGGCGCGGTCCGGTGGCCCGGGAAGATGTCGTCGAGCCGCTTGAGGGCATCGGCGTCGAGGGTGACATCCAAAGCCCTGATGGCGGCGTCCAACTGGTCCTGCGTGCGCGGACCCACGATCGGTGCGGTCACTGCCGGCTGGTGCAGCAACCAGGCCAAGCCTACGTCGCCGGGCTCGTGGCCAAGGTCGTCTGCGAGGTCCTCATACTGGCGGATCTGGTCTTCGTGCTTCTTCAGGGTTTCGGCCGCACGGCCCTCAAGGCGGCGGACGCCGTCGCGCTCTTTCTTCAGCACCCCGCCCAAAAGGCCGCCGTGAAGCGGCGACCACGGGATGAGCCCGAGGCCGTACTCCTGGGCGGCCGGGATGACTTCCAATTCGACGTTCCGGGTGAGCAGGTTGTAGATGGACTGCTCGCTCACGAGTCCGTTGTAGTTGCGCCGCGCGGCGGCCTCCTGGGCCTGGGCGATGTGCCAGCCGGCGAAGTTGCTGCTGCCGGAATACAGGATCTTGCCCTGCTGGACGGCGACCTCGATGGCCTGCCAGATCTCGTCCCACGGCGTGTTCCGGTCCACGTGGTGGAACTGGTAGACGTCGATGTAGTCGGTCTGCAGGCGCTTGAGGCTGGCGTCCAAGGCGCGCCGGATGTTGAGGGCGGAGAGCTTGGACTCGTTGGGGCGCTCCGTCATGGTTCCGTAGAGCTTGGTGGCCAAGACAACACGATCGCGGCGCTCGCCGCCCTTGGCGAACCAGCGGCCCAGGATTTCCTCGGTCCATCCCCGGTGCTGGGTGCCGCCGTAGACGTTGGCGGTATCGAAAAAGTTGATGCCGGCATCAAGCGCGGAATCCATGATGGAATGCGCTGCGGATTCCTCCGTCTGCGGGCCGAAGTTCATGGTTCCGAGGCACAAGCGGGAGACGCTGAGGCCCGAGCGGCCCAAGTGGGTGTACTGCATGGTTTTGCTTTCCTTACGCTGTGGTGGTTTCTACATCTGGCTGAAGGACGCGACGGCGGGGTCGGCACCGAGGCGGGCGCCGGCGTCGAGCGCGCTGATAGCTGCCAGTTCGTCCTGGGTGAGCTGCAACGATGCCGCCGCGAGGTTCTGGCGGATCCGCTCCGGGTGGACGGACTTGGGGATGACGATGTTGCCGGTTCCGAGGTGCCATGCCAGCACGATCTGCGCCGGGGTGGCATCGTGCGTTTCGGCAAGTTCGGTGACCTTTGGCGACCCCAGGTCCGCGCCCTGCCCCAGCGGGCTATAAGCCTCCACGGCGATCCCGTGCGAGCGGCTCTTCGCCGCCAGTTCCCGCTGTTGGAAGGTCGGGTGCAGTTCGATCTGGTTGACGGCGGGAACGACGTCGGCGAACTCCAGGAGCGTGTCGAGGTGTTCGGGCAAGAAGTTGGAGACGCCGATTGCCCGCGCGCCGCCGTCGGCATGGATCTTTTCCAGTGCCTTCCACGCATCCACGAACAGGCCCTGGGACGGCACGGGCCAGTGGATCAGGTAGAGATCGATGACGTCGAGGCCGAGTTCGCGGCGGCTGTGGTTGAATGCCGCCGCGGCCCGGCCCTGTTCGCCGTTGCGGAGTTTGGTGGTGATGAAGAGTTCCTCCCGGGCGATGCCGGAAGCCTTGATTGCGGCGCCGACGCCGGACTCGTTCCGGTACGCCGCGGCGGTGTCGATGTGCCGGTACCCGGCTTCAAGTGCGTCCTCGACGGCTTTCTGGGTCTCGGCAGGTGGGACCTGGAAGACGCCGAAGCCGAGCTGGGGGATGGTGACCGAGTTGTTCAGGACGAGCCCGGGAACGGTTGAATTCTGAGCGTTGGACATGTCCGGCCCTTTCGTCGCTGGTGGGTGGATTGCCTGACTGGCTTTTTCGAGCCTATGCACTTTCGGCGCAACAATCAGTAGTTTTGACGCCCCCTCCTTTTCCTAGGACTCGCAGTCCTACGTTGGCCGTAGAAACAAGCCCTGAGGGAAGGAAGAATAGGGACATGGGTCAAAGCGCCGAGTTCGGAAAATTCCTCAAAGCCATGCGTGCCCGGATGTCGCCGGAGGATGCAGGGTTGCCGGACGCGTCCGGCGCGCGCCGGGTTCCGGGGCTGCGCAGGGAGGAGATTGCCCGTTTGGCCGATGTCAGCACGGACTACTACACGCGCCTCGAACAGGGCCGCCACATCCATCCGTCCCGGGCAGTCCTTGAATCGGTGTCGAGGGCGCTTCGCCTGGACTCAAGCGAGCACTCCCACATGATGGACCTCCTTGAGCACTGCGCGTCGAGCGCCAAAGCGCCGACTCCCACGCCACGGGTGCGGCCTGCCCTGCGCCAACTTCTGGACGCGGTGGGCGACGTTCCGGCACTCCTGCTTGGCCGGCGCAGCGACGTGCTGGGAGCCAATCGGATGGCGGTCCTGCTGTTCGCCGACTTCCCGGCCATGCCTCCCGCCGAGCGAAACCTAACCCGCTGGCTGATCCTGGACCCCAATGCACGCGAACTGTTCCGGGACTGGAAGACGGTTGCCGCGGAAGCTGCCGGCTCCCTGCGTGCGGATACCGGGCGGCACCCCGACGATCCCCAAGCCAACCAGCTCGTGGGCGAACTCGCCGTGAACAGCGAACATTTCCGCCAGTGGTGGGCAGGGCATCGAGTGGCAGCGCGTTCAGCCGGGACTGTCCGCCTGCACCACCCCACCGTCGGGGATGTTGAACTGAACTTCGAGAATCTGGCCCTGCCGGAGGACCCGGACCAGGTCTTGAGGGTCTATTCCGCGAAGGCGGGTTCGCCGTCGGACGATGCCCTGAAGTTGCTCGGCAGCTTTGGTGCGGGAACGGCGTTTGGTGCGGGGCCCACGTTTGGTGCGGGAGCCGTGACGGGCCCGGAGCTGTCCGAGCGTCATGCAATGGACGAGAGCTGAACGGGTTTCAGGCTAAGTGCTCTGCGTCACTGTGCTAGTGCATAGTGAATCGGCGTGAGTTTGTCTATATGCCCATTGGGCGGCTTTTGAATCGCGTTTACGCTGAATCCAGACCTTTTCGCATATCAAGGATGGAATTCAACGATGAAACGCATCGCGCTGCTGAGGGAACGGGCATCCACCGCCGGGTCCGCGGGATCCACGGGCTCGCATTGCCCGGCATCCGGTCAGTGGAGCCCTGAAGGCGAACCCCACGTGGTGCACACGTTCTTCGAAGGCCACGTCTTCCCGTCCCACAACGGCGCGGCAACGGTCTGGCACCGCCAGTACCTGGCCGCAGAGTCTCGATGAGTCCCGAAACCTTGGGCGCTTGGGGCCCACGGCACTTCGCGACGTCGGCGCAACGGCCCGCTGGAGCGGCACTTCGTCTGCCGCCGTCGAAATGGTCGGAACTCAGCCGCGGCGAAACTGTCTGGATCCACGAGGAAAAATGGGGTTTCGACGCCGGCCTTGTGGACGAAGTTTCCTCCGACCACGAATTCCTGTGGATCGATTTTGCCGGGCGCGGCCGGCGACTCCTCTGTGGCGGTGACCCCGTCCAAGTCTGGACCCGCGGGTGAGTCCAGCCTCGCAACTGATGGCCGCCAGCCCTTCCACAGAAAGGCTGGCGGCCATCGTCGTTTGTTGAGGGTTGTGTGTGGCCTAACGCCCGGGGCTCTAACGCTCCAAGCGGAATCCGAGCTTGATGGTTACTTGCCAGTCGGCAACGGCGCCCTCTTTGAGGTGGCCGCGGATTTCTTTGACCTCGAACCAGTCGAGGTTCCGGAGGGTCTGGCTCGCGGCCGCAATCCCGTTCTTGATCGCGGCGTCGACGCCCTCGGACGAGGTTCCAACAATTTCGGAAACGCTATATGTGTGGTCAGCCATTCTTGCTCCTCATAATCGTCCTTGATGCCTGAACTGCTGGCCTGGCAGGCCGTGAAAGCAGACTAGCCGACCCGGGGCCGGCGGACTAGGGGTCTGGTCCCCGCCGATGCTCGCTCACCTATGGTGCCTTTTGGCCGAACGCTACTGCAGATGATCTGAGCGAGCGTCGGCGGCGCGACCCATATATCTGAGCGGGCGTCCGTGGATTGGCCCGCATATGTGAGCGGGCGTCCCAAGGGGTCAGGGGGCTAGGCCTCCAGCACGTACGTCCTGAGATCGTCGAGGGTCTGCTGCATGTGTGCGTCCATGGCCTCGCGGGCTCGGGGGGAGTCGCCGGCTTCGAGGGCTTTGAGGATGGCCCGGTGATGTCCGATCGCGTGCCGCTGAATATCCGGGATTTGCGACGTCTGGGTGCGCCGGGCTTCCAGGACGCGGTGCAGCGGTTCGAAAAGCACGGCCACGAAGACGTTGCCGGAAGCATGCAGGATTACATCGTGGAAGCCCAGGTCCGCCTCGACGAACGCGCCCACATCATTCGAATCATGGGCCTTCTGCATGGCGGACACGTGAACCTGCAGCTGGTCGATTTCTTCGGGGGAGATCCGTGACGCGGCGAGTTCGCAGGCGCCGGTCTCGAGCATGCGGCGCAGCTCGATGAGTTGGACGGACGCTGCTGCGTCGTTCTTTCCTTCCGAAGCGGCACGCAACACAGCTTCGAGGGATGCCCAGCGGTTCAGCGGGTTGACGAACGTTCCCCGGCCGCGCTCCACGCTAAGGATTCGCTGGGCCTCAAGGGTCTTCATGGCCTCGCGGACAGTCATGCGGCTGACTTCATGCTTGGCGCTCAACTCGAGTTCGCCGGGAACCACTGTGCCCGGCGGAAATTCGCCCGCGACGATGCGGTCCAGCAGCTCGTCAGCGACGACGCCGACCAGCGACTTGCGTGCCATGGTGCTCCGTTCCTAGATGTCTGACATCTTACGCTGGCGGTTGCCGGCTTTCGTTCCAAAACGCGCCGAGCGCGAGGGCGCAAGCACGTGGCCGCTCCCAATGGACGCTATGCCCGGCGTCGGGGATTGCCACGAGCCTCCGCAGCGGACTGGCTGCCACGAAGGCTTGCGCCTGCTCCGGCGAACGTAGTCGGTCCCCGACGCCGGCAATCACCAGCGTCGGTGCCGTCACCTTTTCGGGGACGTCCGCAGCCACCCCGGCCATCGCCGCGAGGCCACTGGGGCCGAGGACCTCGAAAGGCAGTTCAAATCCTCGGCTCAACAAACGATGGTCCTCCGGGGACAACGCCCCGAACCAGGCCTTCATGCACTTGGCGCGCGTCGCGTCGTCAATGAAGCCTTGCCGTAGTTGGGATTCGAGTATCGATCTGAAGACTTCGTTCGGCGGAGCCGGGACCATGCCGATCAAGGCCACGCTCGCCACCAGCTCCGGATTCGCGGCCGCTAACGTCAGCGCCACGCTGCCGCCCATCGAGTGGCCCGCAATGTGGACGGGAGATGCGTTCCGGACGGCAACCGCAGCCACGGAATCGGCCGCTGCTTCCAGGGTCCACTGGAAGCCCGGAGGCAATACGTCCCCACGGTGATACCCGGGCAGATCGACGATCCAGACGGTTCGTCCGGCGTCGAGCAATTCGGTGGCGAGCGGCTCCCAATAGGCGGATGTCGAGGCCCAGCCGTGCAGCAAGAGGACGGGAGGCTGGGACGGAAGGTCCGTGCTAACGGCGGCCGTTGGAAGGCGCATGTCCACGTGCAGTGCCGCGACGGCTGGAGGCTCTTGAAGCATGCGCCAAGCGTAGTGACGACTGACACTTGCACAGCCGAAAGAGGGTGTGTCACACTAGCATTCAAATATTAGATGTCTGACATCTTACATTTACTCTCGAAACCACGATGGAGTGCACAGTGACCCTTGAAGCCGATGTTCTGGCCGCCTTCCCGGCTGAAGTCCAGATCCCCGCTCGGCTGGTTGCCGACGCCGTAGCAGCGTCTTCCGCAGCCTCGCCCCGCATCCTGGTAGTCCTCGACGACGACCCCACCGGCACCCAATCAGTCGCCAACCTGCCGGTACTCACCCGCTGGGAGGTAGGCGATTTCGAATGGGCGTTCGCCCACATCGCGGAAAGCCGGTCCCAGCCTGCGGTCTACGTGCTGACCAACACCCGCAGCCTGGACCCGGTTGAGGCCGCTGCCCGCAACGAGGAAATCGTGCGCAACGCCCTCGCCGCAGCGGGCGGCGATGTGCGCTTGGGGTTCGTCAGCCGCTCCGACTCCACCCTCCGCGGCCACTACCCGCTGGAACCGGACATCATTGCAGCCACGATTGCCGACGTGACCGGCGAAGCGACCGACGGCGTCGTGATGGTCCCGGCGTTTCCCGACGCCGGTCGCGTCACCATCGGCGGCGTGCACTACATGCGGGGCACAGGGGGCGACGCCGGCAAGCTCACCCCGGTTGCCGAGACCGAGTTCGCCAAGGATGCGAGCTTCGGCTTCGCTAACTCCGAGCTGGCCAAATATGTGGAGGAAAAGTCGCAGGGCCGCTTCCCGGCCAGCGACGTGATCGTCCTCGACCTGGACATTATCCGCGCCGGCGCCTCGGCACAGGACCCTTCAATTTCTGCCAAGGCCATTGCCGATGCGATCGAACCCGCCACGAACTCCACACCCATCGTCGTGGACATCGTCACCGAGAACGATTTTCGCGCGCTGGCCCTTGGACTGGAAGAAGCGGAACGCCGCTGCAAGAAGCTGCTCTACCGTGTGGGGCCGCCCTTCGTCCGCGGCCGCATCGGCCAGGAAATCCGCAAGGCACTCAGCGGCGAGGAGGCCTACGAAGGCAACACTCCCTCCGCGGCCGGTGGCTTGATCGTCGTTGGCTCGCACGTCGGCCTCACCACGCGCCAGCTCAACGTCCTGACCGCCCAGCACAGCGCTGCCCGCATCATCGAGATCGACGTCGAGAAGCTTCTCGCTAGCGGCGCGGAGGCCTACCTCGACGAAACGGTCGCCGCCGTCGTCGACGCCCTCCACAACGGCGACGTCATCGTCCACACGAGCCGCCTTCTCATCAAGACCGACGACGCCGCGGCGAGCCTGAAGATTGCCCGCACCGTCTCTGCCGCCGTCGTCGCGATCGTGAACCGGACGCTCAAGACCTTCCCGCCGCGCTTCGTCATCGCCAAGGGCGGCATCACCTCCTCGGACGTCGCCGCGCACGGCCTGGAAATCCGCCACGCGATTGTCCGCGGCCCCATGCTGCCCGGCATCGTCTCCCTGTGGGAGCCGGTGGACGGACCCGCGAAGGGCATCCCGTATATCGTTTTCGCCGGCAACGTGGGCGACGACGAATCCCTCGCGCAGGTCACGCGCAAGCTCAGCAACACTTTCTAGCCGACCGCATTCCTAAAGGAACCCCCGCATTCAATGGAGAACACCATGACCAGCAACTACACCGTCGCCGTCCTCGGCTTGGGCGCCATGGGTCTGCCGATGGCCACCCGCCTGGCAACCCAGCTCAGCGTCCACGGCTTCGACATCGCCGAAGCGCGGCTGAAGCTCGCTGCCGACGCCGGGATCCGTACCTTCGCTTCGGCGCGTGAAGCCTCCGAAGGCGCCGACGCCCTGCTCCTTGCCGTACGCAACGGCGAACAGCTCGACGACGTCCTCTTCGGTGAGAACGGCGTCGCCTCGGTACTGAAGCCGGGCGCCGTCGTGATCCTCGGCAGCACCGTCGGTACCGAAGCCATTCCGGCCACCGTGGCGCGCCTGGCCGAGTACGGCGTCGAACTCGTTGACGCACCCCTTTCCGGCGGCCCCAAGCGTGCCGGCGAAGGCGATCTTCTGATCGTGGTGGGCGCGACGCCGGCCGCCCAGGAAAAGGCCCGCCCCGCCCTGGAACTGCTGGCCTCCACGCTAAGCATCGTGGGCGACAAGCCCGGCGACGGCCAGGCACTCAAGACTGTCAACCAGCTGCTGTGCGGCGTGCACATCGCCGCTGCCGCCGAGGCCATGGCACTCGCGGACGCCCTCGGACTGGACCAGGCGAAGACCCTCGCGGCCTTGGAGGCAGGCGCCGCCGGCTCGTTCATGCTGTCCAACCGCGGCCCCCGCATCCTCGAGGCATACAACGAGGAAGGCGCCGAGGTCCTGAGCCGTTTGGACATCTTCGTCAAGGACATGGGCATCGTCGGCAAGGCCACGCGCGCCGCCGGCCTGGCCGCACCGGTTGCCGCCGCTGCCGAACAGCTCTACCTCCTCGGTCAGGCCCAGGGCCTCGCCGCAGCCGACGACTCCGCCGTCATCAAGGTCGTCGCGCCCACCAGGCGTACCAACTAAACCCTCGCACAACGTGCGACGACGGCGGTCCCCCCTCCGCCGTCGTCGCCTCTCTTGCCGGCCTCGAGTCGAGGCCGGCGCTGTCAAAGGAGACACCCCCGATGAATCCCCTCATCAATACCTTGGCGGTCCGGGCAGCTGATGCCCCTGCCATCAAACCGGCCGTGGACCTTGGGACCCCGCTGCTGCTGACTATCGCCGTCGCGGGCGTCGCACTGTTGCTGTTGATGATCATCCGCTTCAAGATCCAGGCATTCGTGGCATTGCTGGCCGTGAGCATCCTGGTTGCCGTTGCCGCGCAGATCCCCTTGGCGGACGTCTTCACCGTTGTGGCCAACGGCGTGGGCGGAACCATGGGCAAAGTTGCACTGCTGATTGCCCTCGGCGCCGTGCTGGGCCGCATGATCGAGGTGTCCGGTGGCGTGCAATCGCTGGCCAACCATTTCACCGCGAAGCTCGGCGCCAAGCGCGTCGCTGTGGCACTGACCGCCGTCGGCTTCCTCGTTGCCATTCCCGTGTTCTTCGAAGTGGGCATCATCGTCCTGGTGCCGATCGTCTACGCCTTTGCGAAAATCGCCAAGCTGCACCCCATCAAGTTCGGCCTTCCCATGGCCGGCATCATGCTCTCCATTCACGTCGCGGTTCCTCCGCACCCGGGCATTGTTGCCGGGGCAGGCGTCATGGGTGCCGACATCGGACTCATCGCGATGATTTCGCTGATCATCTGCGTGCCGCTGGGTTTCCTGTCCTACTGGGTTGCCAGCATCATGAACCGTAAGGACTACGAACTGCTGCCGGGCGTTCGTGACCAGATTGAAGAATTCGGCTCCGATTCCCTGGTGCGCGTGGGCCACGACGGTCCGGGTGCCAGCGCAGTCGCCCCGCCGCGTCCGGGCCTGATCATGTTCCTCATCGCCGCCCCGATCGTCCAGATCCTGCTCGGCACAGCCGGTACCCTCCTGATCAACAAGAAGGACTACTGGTACGGCGTCGCGTCCTTCGTGGGCAACCCGTTCTTCGCTTTGCTCGTGGCTGTTGCGCTCGCTTTCTTCCTGCTGGCGGTCCGCCGCCAGTGGTCGCTCAAGGAAACCGGCGAGATCTTCGAAGGCGCGCTGCCTCCCATCGCGTCGATCCTCATGGTTGTAGCCGCCGGCGGCGTGTTCGGCGGCGTCCTGCAGGTTTCCGGCATCGGCGCGGCCCTGTCCCAGACGCTGGACTCCATTGGCGTGCCGATCATCTTGCTCGGCTTCATCATCTCCCTGGCATTGCGTGCCGCACAGGGTTCGGCCACGGTCGCCATCGTCACCACCACCGGCCTGCTCTCGGCTGCCGTGGCGCACGGCGGCTACACCCCGGCGCAGATCGCGGTCATCGTGATCGCGATCGGCTTCGGCGGACTGGGCCTGTCCCACGTGACCGACGCCGGCTTCTGGGTGGTAGTGCGCTACTACGGCCTCACAGTGTCCGATGGGCTGAAGACCTGGACCGTGCTCACGACCATCCTGGGCATCGCCGGCTTCCTGCTCAGCTATGTCGCCTGGATCCTGGTGGGAGGCCTGGCCCACTGATGCGTGTACGCCTTGACGATCTTGTAGGCTCCGCACTGGAGCGTGGGGCAGCGGTCCCGGCCTTCACCTGCTACGACTTCACCACCGCCCTGGCTGTGGTGGCTGCGGCGGAGGAGTCCGGCCGCGGGGTCATCCTGCTGGTCGCGCCGAAGACAGCGGCCGCCCTGTTCGGCTTGCGGCTCATCACCGCCCTGCGCGCCTTGGCCGACGACGCCAGTGTGCCGGTCTCGGTGCAGTTGGACCACGCCTCGGACCTGGACGTCGTCCGTAATTCGGTGGCGGCAGGGGCTGACGCCGTCCTGGCCGACGGCTCGTCCCTCGCGTTCGAGGAGAACATCGCCCTGGTCCGCGAAGTCCGAGCCGCGCTAGACGCCCAAGGTGCCTTCGACGTCGTGATTGAGGCTGAGCTTGGCGGGCTGGCCGGTGACGAAGACAAGGCGTTCGATGCTGATGTTCACGCTCATCCGGCGGGCGTCCATCCCGCAGGTCTGACCGATCCCGGCCATGTGCAGGACTTCGTTGCCCGCACCGGCGCGCAGCTCCTGGCCGTGGCGGTCGGAAACGCACATGGCCGTTACACCGGCGAGCCCAGGCTGCACTGGGACGTGCTGGACGACATCGCCTCGCGAACGTCACTTCCGCTCGTGCTCCACGGCGCGTCGGGCATCCCCGCTGCGGACCTCGTCAACGCAATGTCCATGCGGGTCGGCAAGGTGAACTTCAACACCGAGCTCCGCACCGGCATCCTCACCACGCTCGAGGCCGAAACAACCGCGCACCGGGCCGATGGCGAGAACCTCCAGGGCCTGTTGGGATGCTGGAGTTCCTCCGCCTCGACGTTCGCCGGAGCAACACTGGACATGCTCAGTAAATAGGGGCGGCTGGCGAAGCTACATAACGCAGGGAGGCTAGGATCAGCACATGATCCTGGCCTCCCTGATTTTCGCCCTCCTTGCCGGCTTGTTGCACGTCTACATCTTCAGCATGGAGTCCGTCACATGGACCCGCCCCGCCACGTGGAAGCGCTTCAGCGTCGCTTCCCAGTCCGACGCCGAAACCACCAAGTCCCTCGCGTACAACCAGGGTTTCTACAACCTCTTCCTTGCCATCGGGGCGCTCGCCGGGATCGTCTTTGTCTCGCTCGGTCATCTGCAGGTGGGCTGGACCCTCGTCTTCAGTTCGTGCGGCTCGATGCTGCTGGCGGCAATCGTGCTTGCCCTGAGCGGCAAAAAGTACCTCCGCCCCGCGGTTCTTCAGGGCACGACGCCGCTACTCGCCGTCGTGCTCGGCATCCTGGCCGTGTCGCTCGGCTAGAGATATGAGCGAGCGTTGGCGAAAAAGGCGTCAAACGTGAGCGAGCGTTGGCGAAAATGCCGTCAGATGTGAGCGAGCGTCCTACGAGGCAAACGCTCGCTCACGTATGTGCCCTCCAAGCCCGTCGCTCGCTCACTTATGCGGGCTTTTGGCGTGACGCTAGCTCACCCGTCAAAACCCTGAACCCCAGTTCCGCATTGAAGCCGTGGATCTCCCGCGTGTCCAGTGCCGACATGAAAGCCAGGATCTCCTGCGTGATCACTTGCCCGGGAACCAAGACAGGGAATCCGGGAGGGTAGGGGGTGACGAAGGACGCCGAGACCATCTCCTCTCCCGCGGTGACCATTCGCGCAAGTTCGGCCGCAGTGAAGTATTCGCAGGATCCGGCCTTGTAGCTCTCGAAGTAGGCCGCGCGCATGTTGCCGTCGGGCGTGTCCGCGTCCTTGCGGAACCGTTCGGCGAAGCGGCTGAAGTCCGGCAAGGGCGGCGGCGTGCTGGTCAGTGCCGCGACACGCGCACGGCGGGCCCGCTGGCCCAAGCCGCTCAGGCCGGATTGCTCGTCTTCGAAGGTCTCGGCCAGCTTGACCAGAACCTCGACGAGGTAGGCAACGGCACTCCGCGAGGTGCCGATGTTAGTCATGAAGAGAACGCTGTTCCTTGAGGTCTTGTTGACCTGGATCCCGTACTTGTCCATCAGGTAGTCGTGCTTGAAGGTATCGCCGTCCACGCCGGTGAGGCCGATGTGCAGGGTCAAACGGCTCGGATCAACAACGAATTCGTCCCGCTCCCAAGCTTCCGACATGGCCGCCAACCCGTCGCGGAGCGGCATTTGCCGGTTCGTTTCGCGGTACTGCGCAGGTATGAGGTCCGTGGTGCCGAGGACGCGGAAGTACTTCTTCAGCAAGGGATGCCTTGCCACGGCCTGGGCAATGCTGACCGCGAGATCTGCCTGCCGTTGCACGAGTTCGTAGCCTTCGAACTCGACCTGCCGCCGTCCCATGTCCAAGGAAGCCAGGATCTGGTAGTTGGGGGACGTGGAGGTGTGCGTCATGTACGCCTCCCGGAAGCTCTCCTCGTTCAACTGGCCGAAGTCCTGGTCATGGATGTGGATCATGGACCCCTGCCGGAGCGACGTCAGGGTCTTGTGCGTCGACTGCGTTGAGTAGACCCTCAGGCGGGCCTTCGCCGGATCCGGCACCAGTCTCGTCTTCAGGAGCAGCTCATCGTTGACGTGCCCGACGCCGGAACCCGGGCCGCCGTCGTCGGGCTCGCCGCCGTCGTCGTAACCGCTGCTGTCGGCCGCCCCGCCCGCCGCAGCAAGGTCCCGCAATTGCGCAGCGTGGCGCCGGGCGTAAGCCGGATCTGCAAACTTTGCCTCAAGCGACCGGGCCGAAGCCATGGCCGTGCGACGGCGGTAGATATGGTGGAATCCCGCGAACGCGAACCAGGCCTCGTCCCACAGGAATACCAGGTCCGGTTTGATGGCGAGGCACTCCTCCATCACGCGTTCGACGTCGTACACAATGCCGTCGAATGTGCAGTTCGTGAGTGCAAGCATCTTGACCTCGTGGAGCCGGCCTGCCCGGCGGTAATCCAGGAGCATCCGTTTGATGCTTTCCAAAGGAACGGCGCCGTAGAAGGAGAAATCGTTCAAAGGGTAGGCGTCCAAATACGAGACCTGCGCGCCGGCCAGCATGAGGGCGTAGTGGTGCGATTTGTGGCAGTTTCGGTCCACCAGAACCACGTCGCCGGGAGCCAGGATCGATTGGTGCACGATCTTGTTGGCTGTTGACGTTCCATTGGTGACAAAGAGCGATTTCTGGGCACCGAATGCCCGGGCCGCCAGCTTCTGGGCCTGTTTGAGGGAGCCATGCGGATCCAAGAGCGAATCGAGCCCGCCTGACGTGGCGGAGGTTTCGGCGAGGAGCAGGTTGAGGCCGTAGAACTCGCCGAGATCGTTGATCCACTTGGAATGTATGACCGATCCGCCCCTGGACACCGGCAAGGCATGGAAAACGCCGGCGGGTTTGCGGCTGTATTGCTGGACCGCGTGGAAGAACGGAGCTTCATATCGTTCCGCGATCCCGGCGAGCAAGGACAAATGGAGCTCCAGCCCGTCCTGGCGGCGGAATATCCGGCGGAATTGACGGGTCAAGGAACCGGCGAGTTCTTCAATCCCCACCCCCGCCACCAGGTAGAGATCAAGCTCGGGCCGGAGTTGGCCCAGCTTCTCCGCCAAGCTCAGGATGCGGTCCAAGGGTCGCTGGGGGAGCGATTTCCCCAGGAACCTTTCCAGGAAGCTGCGCACGTCCCGGCTCAGGCGCTGCCTGCTGGTGGGGACAAAGCCCGGCCGCAGTACGCATGCTTGGATGTCGGGGTTGAGCAGGACAGCCACGATGGCGTCCTCGAAGCTCGGCACGAACACGAGCTCGTAATTGAAGGAGTCGGCGGGACGGCGCTGATTATGCAGTTCCGTTTGAAGTGCTTCACGGTCGGCGCTGGAGACGTCATCGATCACGAGGACCTCGAACCGCTTGCGCGACTCGGCGGGTTCTTCAGCCCGGTCTGTTTCGCGTTCGGGGTCCGGTGAGGGTTCCTGGGCGTTTTGGTTGTGGCCGGCAGCCCGGCGCGCGACCGGTTCGATGAGGCTTAGGGCCTCAAGGTAATTCCCGGCCTCCAGGATTCGCCGCAATTCCATGACATATTGCTGCCCCGGAGATGCCCAATACATTTCGAGGGATTCCAGCAGTGGCAACAGCCTTCGAACTTCCCGCGGCAGTTCCCGCGGCGTTCGACCACCCCCGGAACCCGATGTGGCCACGGCAGAGAGCTGTTTGACGGCGTAGCCAAGGAACTCCCAGGTGTCGGCGCGCACCCGCCAGGCGCTGCTGGGGACCTCGCCGCCGGACCCGGATTCGTCGTCGGCGTTTGGCCTTGCCGCCAAACCGAGGCCAAGCGATGCACCGCCGGCAAGGGCGGCCGGAGCGGAGGGAAATGGGGCTGACTGCACTGTCGCGAAATCGGCGCGTGCCACGATGACTCCTTTGTCATGGATTGATAGCACTCTCTACTAAACGCCGCGAGCCATCGCCGTGGACGGCAAATGTTCGGGTTGCCGTCTGGGTTTCCAGATGGGAGCGGATCTTCCCGTCATAGCTGAGCGAGCGTTGGGGAAAATACCGTCACAGGTGAGCGAGCGTCGGGGAAAATACCGCCATAGCTGAGCGAGCGTCGGAGTGGGCCGGCAACTACCCTTCACGCCACAGCGGCAAAGGGACGACGCTCCGGCTGCGTCCGGACTGGTCCAGCACGTGTCCGAGGCGTTTGTAGTTGCGGACCACGGCTTGCCGGGAGATGACGGCGCTTCCCGGAGCGCGCTCCGCCAATTCGCGCTCGTGGCTTTGGACTTCGAGGTAGTCGCGGACCCACAGTGTCACGAGCAGATTCTGGGCGCCCAGAACCTGGGCGCTGAGCCTGCAGTTCGGCAGGGCCGCGAAATAGCGCCCGACGGCGTCAACGTGGTGGGCGGGCACGTTAAGGATCAGACTGACTTCCCTGAGTCCTTGTTGGGCGGAGGCGGACGTATCGCACCTCAGCGTCATGTAGCCGGACGCGAGGAACCGCTCCACCCGCCGTCGAGCCGTTTGGGGAGAGACGCCGCAGGCGGCTCCCAGTTCGGCCCAACTTGCGCGCCCGTCCTTGGCCAGTTCCTCTAAGAGGGACGCATCGAGCCGGTCGGGAGCGTAGGCCGCCGGGGCGGGTAGGGGTTCTGCTGACATGAGCCGGGCCCGCGCCGGTTCGAGGGTGCCGCTCCGCCAGTCCGAAGCCTGCCGGTACAGCCTGGTGACGAAAACGACCTCCCGATGGGTCACTCCGGGGAGGGCTGCGAAGGAGCCGGTAACGATCTCCATGAGCTCCTCGTGACTGGAGGCGAAGCAGTCCACGAAGAGGTCGTGAGAGCCGGACACCAGCGAAACCGTGCCGAATGCCGGCTCCGCGCACAGCTTTTGGACCAGGGCTTCGTTCTGGCTTGGAAGTGAAGAGAGGCTAATGAACGCCGACCAGCCAGCACTCAGATAGCGCGGACCCGGGGCCGGGGTGATCCACGCCAATCCCTGCTCGGCAAGGGAGTTCCATCGGCGCGCGACGGTAGGCCCGGACAAGCCCAGGACATCCCCCACGCGGCTCCAGTCGGCACGGGGATTGATCTGAAGAGCATTGACGATTTCAAGATCAATTTCGGAGATCATGGCTGATTCCTTCAAAATTCGCGATTCTCAGAGGATTTCAAACAAATTCCTAGCCAGTGTAGACGGCGGACCTAGCGTTGTGACTCGCATCACCCACTCGCATTTCCCAACGCCCAGGCAAAGAAGCCCCCCACATTCAAGGAAGCACATGGCAAGCAAGACAGCACCTCCGGCGACGACGGCCGTCGCCCGCCGGACCATCACCGGAATGATCGTGGCGATGGCCCTGATCGAATCGCTCAGTGGAGTCACCCAGGGATACCTGAACCCCATCCTCCCCGCCCTGGGGCCGAGCTTTTCGATCGACGACCCCACCATCAACGGCATTTTCCTGATCTCAAACGTGAGCTTTGCCGTGCTCACGCCGATCATCGCGCGGCTTGGCGACAGCTACGGCTACAGGCTCGTACTCCGTTGGTCGACCGCGGTCGTCGCGGCCGGCGTCCTCATGATGGCGTTGTGGCCCTCGCTGTGGACGGTGACAATCGGCGTCGTCATGCTCACGTGCGTGGTCGGCTTCATCCCGTTGATGATGGGCATCCTGCGGGTGAGCAGCCCGGCGCAGACCCGCACCGGGGTCAGCGTGATGATCGGAATGCTCATGATCATGGTTGGCGCAGGCGGCCTGCTCGCCGGGATCATCGGCGTGGACGATCCCACTCTCGGGTTCTGGGTTGCGGTGCCGTTCGCGGTTGTTGGGCTGCTTTGCTCCTTCGTGCTGCCCGACGCCGGAACCCCCACCCGCGAGGGACTCGCCCTCGTGCCGCTCCTGGCATGCTCCCTCGGACTGATCGGCTTTGTGGTGGCCCTTTCGATGGGCCCGGACTGGGGTTGGCTGGATGCCAAGACTCTCGGATCCGGAATCATCGGCCTCGCGCTGTTGGCCTACTGGGTGGTCCTGGACGCTCGAAGCGTGAACGGGAGGCGCTTCATGGACCTGCGGATGCTTGCCATCCCGCGCATCCGGACGGTCTCGCTCGCCACTTTCTTCTTCGGTTTTGCCTCTATCAGCTACTTCGGCACGAACGGGATCTTCCTGTATTCAAACCCGGACAAGACCGGGTACGGCTTCGCGCTGAGTCCGCTCATGATCGCCATCGTCCTGGCTGCCGCATCGGTGCTCTCGCTGTTCTTCTCGCTTCTGACCTCGAAGGCACTCAGTCTTTTTGGCGAACGGGCCACCCTGGTGTTCGCCGGTCTCCTGCTGGCGGGCGGCTTCCTGGTCATGGCGGCTGCGCACGGCTCCCTGGCCGGCTACTGCACCGGATTCGCAATGTTCAACCTGAGTCTTGGCATGTACCAGGCGGGGACCAGGGCGCTCTCTGTTGAGGGCGTTCCGCTGGAGGAAACCTCGACGGCGGCCGGCCTCAACGAACTGGCACTGTCCGTGGGCATCGCGGTGGGCGCCGCCGTCGTGAAGCTCATCTCCTCGTCTTCAGTCCAGTCCGGGCACATCAGCGAGGGTGGGCTCCTGTCTATCTGGATTGCCCTGGCCATCGCGGCTTTGGTCGCCGCGGCAGCAGCCGCCTGTTACCCGAAGCGTCACGCAGCGGCGACAGCCGCAGGGGTCGCCGTATGAAAGCCGCTGCCGTGAAAGCCGCTATGCATGCCGGGTCACCGGAAACCGCAACGCCCGCAGCCACTACTGAGGCCGTCGTCGAACGCTGCGTCTCTACGGCACTGGAGCGCTGGGAGCCGGAAATCCTTGGCCTGAGCCACGCGATCCACGCCGATCCCGAGCTCAGCGGGCAGGAGTTCCGGGCCGCCAAGCGGGTTAGCCGGCTGCTTCGAAGCGCGGGCTTCAGCTTTGACGGTCCGCAGCCTGTGCTCCCGGCTTCTTTCAGCGCGGGCTTCGGGACGGGTGAGCTGGTGGTCGCGTTGTGCGTCGAATACGACGCCTTGCCGACCATCGGGCATGCCTGCGGACACAACGTGAACGCCGCCTGCGCTGTGGGCGCGGCACTCGCCCTCACCTACGTCGCCGACGAACTCGGGATCACCGTCAAGGTCCTCGGCACTCCGGCGGAAGAGACGAGCGGCGGCAAGGTCGATCTCATTGGCGAGGGCTTCTTCGAAGACGTATCCCTCGCGATGATGGCCCACGCCGGTGCCGAGGACGTCATCGGCGGCTCATCCCTGGCCATGGGTATGTGGGACGTGCTCTATGAAGGGCGCCCTGCGCATGCCGCAGCTGCTCCATCCGAAGGGATCAATGCCCTCGATGCGCTCGTGATTGCGCAGACGGCCATCGCCTTGGCACGGCAGCAACTTCCGCCCGGCTCGGTTGTTTCGTTGATAGTGACGGAAGGCGGGAGCGCCGTCAACGTCATACCGGAGCGGGCCCGGGCGAGCGTCGAAATGCGCTCGCCGAGCCTCAAGAACCTGCGAACCATAGAGGACCGCGTGAGGCGCTGCCTGGAAGCGGGCGCCCTTGCAAGCGGGAGCACACTCAAGGTCACGCCCACGGGCAATGCCTACGCTGAGCTCAGGCAGGACCGGTACCTTTCCGAGGCTTACCGGGAAGCGATGTCCGCCCGGGGGAGGGCTGTTGCGTTCAACGAAGAACCAGTGGCTTCCACAGACATGGGCAACGTCTCGCAACTGGTCCCAAGTATCCATCGGCTGATCGGCTACGACGTTCACGGGGCCGCCCACCACACCGCCGAGTTCGCTGCCCACGGATCGTCCGCCTCCGCGGACCGGGCGGTCTTGGATGGCGCCTTCGGCCTGGCCCTTGCCGCCAGCGCGGCGGCAAACGATCCGCGGCAACGGGAAAGGCTGCTCCGCCGAACCAACTGAACTCCCCCGCAGCGACGCTCGCTCACCTATGAGGCCAAAATCGGGATCGCTCGCTCAGATCATCTGAGCGACGGTCCCGTGGCTTTCAGTCATAGGTGAGCGCGCGTCGGGGATATTCGGGTCATAGGTGAGCGCGCGTCGGGGAGGGCGGGCCGCACCCACGAATTCGCACCTTCGCACGCTCTGGTTCCCGCCGTCGAGCGGGCGGACAATGATCTCAGCAGTTCGCGAAGGAGTGCAATGGGATTATTGAGGCAACAAAAGACGTCGGCGGGCATGTCCGCATTTGGCCGCTCTCGTGATCCCGTGATCGATCTCGCCCGGTTCTTCTGCCTCATTCTGGTGGTGCTCTCGCATTGCATGATGGTCAGCCCGGTCCTGCACCCGGACGGCACCGTCACGACGGAAAACACGCTCATGGAACAGCACTGGTTCGAACCCGTGTTGTGGGTGTTCCAAGTGATGCCGCTGTTCTTCGTCCTCGGAGGTATCACGGGACTGGAGTCATGGCGTCGCCTGCGTGCGCGCGGCGGCTCCGGCGTCGACTATGCGCAACTGAGGCTTCTGCGCCTCATCCGTCCGGCAACTGCGTTGCTGGCCTCGATGTTCGTGGGGTTGTGGGCCGCAAGACTGCTTGGCGTCGACCCGGAAGTGGTCCAGCTCATCGCGACTGGGGCGGGCATGCCCTTGTGGTTCCTGGCCGCGTACCTCGCAACTCAACTCAGCGTTCCCTTGTTGGCCCGGCTGCACGGACATTCCCCGTGGTTGACCCTCGGCGGGCTCGTGGCCGCCGTGATCACCCTTGACTCCCTGCGCGGGGCGTTTCCGATGCTCGCTTTCGTCAACATGCTCTTTGTGTGGTGTGCGGTCCAGCAATTCGGCTTCTTCATTGCCGATGGCATCTTCGCTGGACGCAGCCGGGGCTGGTTCGCGGGGTTGATCGTGGGAAGCAACCTTCTGCTGGGGTTCGTGACCGGGATCGGGGTCTACTCCGGGAATATGATCGTGGACCTGAATCCGCCCAACTTCTGCATGCTGCTCTTGGGTCTGTCCCAGGCGGCAACGCTCCAATTGCTGCGCCCCGCCCTTGCCTGGGTGGCTGGGGTGCGCTGGATCCGTTGGGTCGTGGCCGTGGCGGGCCGGCGGTCCATGACGGTCTATCTGTGGCATTTGCCGCTGCTTGCAGCCATGGCGGGGCTGCTTCTCCTCACGGACTTCCCCAAACCGGCGGCAGGTACCGCCGAATGGTGGTGGGCCCGCCCATTGGTGCTGCTCGGCGTCCTCCTCCTCTTGCTCCCGGTCCTGCTGCTGTTCGGCAGGCTTGAAGAGCGCCCGACGGCGGCCAGCCACGCGCGCGGCAGGACGCACGTCGCGGTGGTGACTGCCGGCGTCGTGGTCTTCATTCCTGTGGTGGACGCCGCCTTCAACGGACTCACGCTGACCCTTCTCGGTGGGGGAGCGGCGTGCTTCGCGCTGGGAGTGTTACTGCTGGGACGGGTGCCGGCCGGAGTCCTTTCCGCAGCGGTTCCCGATGCCCCTGCCGTGCCATTGCCAGAGCCCGGTTTACGTGCGAATCTCGACTCATGACTGAGTTCACGGATTCAACCGCAGAGTCGTTCAGCCCGGACGTGACAACGGTCAGGAACGACAAATTCCACCGCTACGAGCTCCTTGTTGACGGTGAAGTAGCCGTGATCTCGCAATTTATGGATAAGCCGGGCCACATCGACTTCCTCCACACCGAGACACGCCCGAAGTTCAAAGGCCGTGGGCTGGCCAAGGTCCTGGCGCACTTTGCCTTGGACGACGTCGTCGCCTCGGGCAAGCGGATCATCCCGCATTGCCCGTTCATCGCCGCCTATCTGCGCAAGCATGAGGGCTACGAGCTCGACGTCGATTGGCCGCCGGAGCCGCCGGTGGGGGAACCGGACAACGAATAGTCAGAGGGGTCTGCCCGAGACCTATTGCCTGAGGGCGACAACGGCGTCGTGTTCGTCGCGGATTGCCCGGCCGGAGTCGGTTCATTTCAGTTGAGTGTGGTTCGGCGCGGAATCGTGTTGCATTGGGTCAAGCTCGCTGCCGGTTGAGTAACCGGGTTCGAAGTAAAATTCAAGTCACAAACTCTGTTGCTGTCACACTGGAGTGCTATGGGGCAAGTTTCAGGGCACGGTTCGAATGGCGGGGACGAGTCGTTGGCTGTTGGGCATAGCGACCCTCAAATCATGGCCATGGTGCGTGACGGCGATGCTTCCGCCTTCGATGTGCTGTTCCAGCGGCATTTGGCGGCAGCCCAGTTCGTTGCCCGGGCCCAGACTGACAATGTCAGTGACGCCGACGACGTCGTGTCCGAGGCGTTTGCTTCGATTTTCCAAGCCCTCACTGAGGGAAAGGGACCGGACCAGTTCTTCCGCTCCTATCTTCTGACTGCCGTGAGACGAATTGCCTACGACCGGAATCGGAAGGCCAGGCGTACCCAGATTGTGGGCGACGTCGACGCCTTGGATACCGTTGCCCTCGACGCGGACACGGTTCTGGACGCCTTTGAATCCAGCACCATGGCGAAGGCCTTCAAGTCGCTTCCGGAACGCTGGCAGGCAGCCCTTTGGCACGTGGACATCGAAGGCCTGAAACCCGCCGCAGCCGCACCCTTTATTGGATTGAGCCCCAACGGCGTCTCCTCGCTCGTGATCCGGGCGCGCGAGGGGCTCCGGCAGGCCTACCTGCAAAACCACATCAAAGTGGTGAACGACGACTCATGCGTTGAATTTTCAAGCCAGCTCGGAAAGTACGTCCGCGGCGGCCTGAAACGTGCGTCGTACGAAAAGGTCAAGGCCCACTTGGAGGAGTGTCCGAAGTGCACGGCTCTGCTGGTGGAACTCAACGATGTCCAGGCAGGCATGAGGGCGCTTGTCTTCCCCTTGGTGGTCGGGGTGGTCTTCACACCGGCTGTGACGGCCGAATTCCTCCCCGGAACTGTACTGCTGGAAACGCTTCTCCCCGGAGGGGTTCTCTCGGAGCCATTCCTTTCCAAGCCGTTCCTTCCTAAGACGTTCCTTCCTAAGACGTTCCTTCCGCGAGGAGGCGCACCGGCCGTGGCTGGACTGCCCTCGGTGGGTGGAGTTTGGACTATGGCAGTTGCCGCGTTGGTCATGGGCGGCCTCGTGATTGGGGGCATCCTCGCGTGGCTGGGACAGACCGGCCCGGCACCACTCGCTGGAGCCGATGTTCCGCGCAGCGCGCCATCGGTTCAACCGTCCTTGCCTGAACGGGCCCCGACGGCACCGGCGGCACCCGCACCGAGCCCGGCACCCGCACCGAGCCCGGTGCCGACGGCGGACCCGTCTGCCATCGCGGTGCCGCAACCTCCGGCGCCCGCGCCGATCGTGCCAGAGGCGGTTCCTGTGCCGCAGGAGACGGTCAGGGTGGTTGATTCCGGAACCGTCATCACGACCCCCGTTCGGCAGACGGGTTCGTTGACGATCCATAAGTATGAGAAGCCGGCCGCGCCGACCGGTCTGCCCAGCGATGGAACGGTTTTGACCGCCGCGCAGTTGCAGGGGCTGATGCCGATGGCTGGGGTGACGTTCACGGTGCAGAAGGTGGACAACATTGACCTGACGACGAATGCGGGCTGGGCTGCGGCGGCTGCGCTGACTCCGGCGCAGGCCGCGGGGCAGGCGGGCCCGGGTTCGACGGCCACGACCGGCGCGGCCGGGACGGCGACCCTGGGGAGTCTTCCGCTGGGCCTGTATCTGGTGACGGAGACCGGTTACCCGGCCGGTGTGACTCCTTCGGCCCCGTTCCTGGTGACGATTCCCATGACGGACCCCACCGGCGGGAACGGCTGGATGTATGACGTGAACGTCTATCCCAAGAACGCCGTGACTGCGGCCACGAAGACCGTGAACGATGCATCGGTCCTCAAGCTCGGAGACAACGT
>NZ_BAABKK010000020.1:0-4928 GCF_039543785.1 Arthrobacter gyeryongensis | reverse complement strand
CCCCTCCGGCGGTGACCAAGTGGGGCAACATTGTCCTGCACAAGAAGGATTCCCGGAGTTCCGCGGCCTTGGCCGGCGCGGTGTTCTCGGTGTATCCGAGCCGGGCCGATGCGCTGGCGGGCACCAACGCGATCAGCGTCGGAGGTGCCAGTTCCTGGACCACCGATGCCACAGGCAACCTGGTGATTTCCGGCCTGCGCTACTCCGGCTGGGCCAACGGGGCGGCAGTGGGCCCGGGCCAGCCCGGGTACCAGTCGTACTGGCTGGTCGAGACCAAGGCCCCGACCGGGTATGCGCTGCTTGCCGAGCCGGTCGAGACCGCGGTCACCGGCACTGACCCCTCGACCGTGACGGTGACGATCGAGAACGTCCTGGCGAACGCCGCCGGATTCCAGCTCCCGCTCACCGGTGGCGCGGGAACCTGGGCCCTGACCGCCGGCGGGGTCCTCGTGCTCGCAGGCGCAGGCCTGTTCACGATCACCGGCCGCCGGAAGCGCACCGAAACAAAATAAGCACTCCGTGCGCCCAGAATTTGGCCCGGCCTAGTCAGGTTCCGAAAATACTTTCCTATTTTCGCGTCACGATCCGTCAATAGCTCCCACTGTCTCAGTGGGTGGCCGTTTCCGCCCGCTTATTTCCAAAAATTGAATCTGTTTTCTGCGACACGAATCGCGGGAAGCGCGCACTTGAAGGCTAGAGACCACCTGCGTGCCCGCTCCCGAAAGTGATGCAAGAAAAGCCCATGAAGCAGTCCGTTCCAGCCAAGCTGCTGGCAATTCTCCTCGCCGTCACGATCGTCTGCCTTGGCCTGGGCGGCGCCCTGCCTTCACCCGCGTATGCGACGACGCCGGGAACGCCGGGGGTGCCCCAGGCAGCTACACCGGTTTATACGGAAGACTTCAACACTTTTCCGGATAAAACGGCATACGGGGCGAAGTCGTACTCTGCAGCCGGGTCAACGATATATGTCAGTCAGACCGACCAGACCTACACCGGATCGCCTAAATGGATCAACGGAAACCGCTGCAACGGTATTATTCTGAACTACTCCAATTCGGCTGCTCCCTCTTGGGCTCTGTCCGGTACCAGTCCCTCGGACTCCGGGGCCAACGGTCGGTGCTCGGAGGCCCCCTGGGCTAACGGCTACCAGTTCCTTCGGATGCTGGCTTTGGCGATGGGGCAGCAGTTCGATCCGGGTTCGCCGTCGACCTACAACGTGGTGAGCTCCTACACGGAGTGCCCGACCACTTTGACGGATACCGGCGACTGTGACGTCTTGCCGGTCGGCCCGAATGTCGCCACTGGCAGCGTCATGTTCAAAACTGCCCAGCCTATCGCGACGGTCCCCGGCCACTACTACGCCTTCAGCGTCAACACCGCGTACATAAACTGCGGTGCGCCAAGCACTGACCCAGGTTACCAATTCGCCACCGTTGATCCCCTCACCGGCGCGGTCATCAGGAACCTGGGTACTCCGCTCAACGGCTGCTCGTCTACCAGCAGCCCGAACGTGCAGACCTACACGCAGACGGTGACGAGCAATGTCGGCGGAAACTTCGGCACCGTCACCAGGACCGTGAAGATCGCTTCCATGACCACAAACCAGGCATTCCAGGCGACCGGCACGAGCATCGGCCTGGAGATGTATAACACGAACGGGTCCACCGTCGGCAACGACGGGGCGTTCAGCAACATCAGACTCGTGGACGTGACGCCGCAGTTGGACAAGTCGTTCAGCCCGGCGCTGATCGCTCCGGGCCAGACCTCGACCGTGACGCTGACCGTGACCAATACGAGCGAGCTGAACACGAAGAACGACTGGAGCATCACGGACACGCTGCCTGCCGGTGTCGTGATCGCCCAGAACCCTGCGATCGGCGGGACGTGTGTCCAGCAGGGGGGTGCGGCGTTCGTCAGGACGGGGGTCGCCGGGTCGAATGTCTTCACGGCCACCGGCGGGGACCTTGCCTTGGGGCAGGCGTCCTGCACCATCACCTTCAATGTGACGGCATCCGCGGAAGGGACGTATGTCGACGGGCCGGCCAACATCGTGACCAACCTCAACCCGCCGGCGGACGCCACTTTGACGGTCCAGGCGCCGCGGATCACGTTGACGAAGGCGCTCGGGGCGCCGCGTCAGGCGGCGACGGATCAGTTCACGATGCAGATCCGCACCGGCGGCGCGAATGGCACGGTGGTCAACAGCACTGCGAGCTCGACCACGACCGGTACGGGATCGTCAGTAACTGCGGGATCCGGCACCACCGGCGCTTACGCGGCCACGGCCGGAACAACGTACACGCTGACCGAAGCGGCCGCCGGAACGGCAAACCTTGCGTCCTACGCCAGCACCATCGCCTGTACGGACTCGTCCGGCTTGCAGCCCGGGTTGCCGAACGGCGCAACTTTCACAGGATCCCTGGCCATCACGCCGGTGGCCGGGGCCAACATCGCCTGTACCTTGTCAAACAGCGCTCTCGCAATGCCCATCATCAATGTAGCCAAGCAGGCAGGCGCGGTCACCGGTCCGGATACGAACGGCAACTATGTTGCCAATTACACCGTCACCGTCTCCAACACGGGCTCGGCGGCCGGCACCTACGGTGCCCTGTCCGACACACCGGCGTTCGCCCCGAATCTGGCTATCACGCGTGCTGCCTGGACAACGTCCGGGACCGGCGCTCCTGCCGGCGGCTCGTCCCCGACCCCCGGCCCATACTCGTTGGCCCAGCCGGGTGTCGCCATCGGCCCGGCAGTCACGCACAGCTTCAACCTCGCGGTGACGTTCCACTACTCGAACACCAATCAGCCAACGGCCTGCGCTGGTCCCGGGACCGGCCTGTTCAACTCCGTCTCCCTGCCGGGAGGCCAGGAACAAGGCCCGACGACGGACAACGCCGCCTGCGGTACCCTCCTGCCCAATTTGGTGGCCTCCAAGAGCGTGGATCCGGTGGCCGGGACCTTGGTCCAGTCCGGGCAGGCTCTGACGTACGCGCTGACCTTCGACAACACGAGCGGTACCGCCCCGGCCCCTGTCAGTTACACCGACTGGCTCGGGGACGTCCTGGATGCCTCTTCCCTGGTGGCCAACTCCATCAAAACGACCACCACGGGAGGTGTCGCCCTCTCCGTGGCCGACACCTCCGCAGCGCCACCGCCGACCCTGGCCATCACGGGCACCGTGGCTGCCGGCGCGAAGAGCGTGGTCACTTATCAAGTCAAAGTCAACGCTGCCGGCACCCTGGGCAATGCTTCGCTCGAGAACTACCTGACGCCCTCGACTGTTAACGCCCCGCCAACGAGCTGCCTGGCCGGCAGCACCACCTGCACGATCAATCCCGTGGGCTCGTGGACACTCGGCAAGTCTGCGTCCCCCTCTACCGGAACCTCCATCAACCCCGGCGACCCCAGCACAAACAGGGTGATCACGTATACAGTGACCGCTACTAATTCCACCGCCAATGCCGTCACCGGCGTCATCCTTACCGACGACCTGAGCCAGGTACTGAACAACGCCACATTCACTGCAGGTTCGGTGAGACTGACCATCGATGGCGGCACCCCACTCGCAGTTCCTGATCCCGGTGCTGACAGCAAGCTGGTCACGCTGCCATTTACTCTCCCCGGCAATGGCACGGCGGTTTTGACCTATAAGGTGACGGTCAACCCCACTGCTTGGCTCGTCACCCTGAAGAACGGGGCAACCGGCAACGGGGTCATCCCGCCGGCACGGTGCGTCATGGGCAGCGCGGCGCCGCTGGACCCGGCCTGCATTACCACCAATCCCACCACGGGCCACCTGTTCCTGCAAAAGACAGGACGAGGGACAGTTCAGGGTTCCACCGTCCCGCTGACTGGATCGACCTTTGAGATCCGCAACGATGCTGCCGGGCAAATGGGTGCCACCGTGGTCGGAGTGAACAGCGCAGTGTCAGGATCTCCCGGACTGGTCGAGGTCAGAAACATGCTTCCAGGGACATACTGGCTGCTCGAAACCAAAGCCCCGAACGGCTACTCGCTCCTCGCCACCCCCGTGAAGTTCACCATTGCGGCCAACGGCAACATCGCATTGGACACGGCCACCGCAGCAACGTCCGTATCAGTGAACGGCTCGACCATCACCATCCTGGACATGGCGGTTGTCAATCTTCCATCCGCCGGTGGCCCAGGAACAGCTGGCTTCTTCGGAGCGACCGTCGCAGGACTACTGCTCCTCATGATTTCCCTCGCCCTCATCATCTTCAGGCGAGCGAACAAATCCCCACAAAACCAGACTCCTTAGCGCAGCTCGGCGCAAATCAATGGGGGAAACAAGAAAGGAACATGATGAAATCATCGAAGGTGAGGCGCGGCGTCATAGCCTCTTTGGCCGCAATAGCCTCAGCCGGGATGCTTGCCCTCGGAGCCGGAGGTGCACACGCGGCGAACACCGCGAACATCGATCCGTCAAAGACGGGTTCGTTGACGATCCATAAGTATGAGAAGCCGGCCACGCCGACCAATCTGCCCAGCGATGGAACGGCTTTGACCCCGGCCCAGACCGCGGCACTGACCCCGATGGCTGGGGTGACGTTCACGGTGCAGAAGGTGGACAACATTGACCTGACGACGAATGCGGGCTGGGCTGCGGCGGCTGCGCTGACTCCGGCGCAGGCCGCGGGGCAGGCGGGCCCGGGTTCGACGGCCACGACCGGCGCGGCCGGGACGGCGACCCTGGGGAGTCTTCCGCTGGGCCTGTATCTGGTGACGGAGACCGGTTACCCGGCCGGTGTGACTCCTTCGGCCCCGTTCCTGGTGACGATTCCCATGACGGACCCCACCGGGGGGAACGGCTGGATGTATGACGTGAACGTCTACCCGAAGAACGCCGTGACTGCGGCCACGAAGACCGTGAACGATGCATCGGTCCTCAAGCTCGGAGACAACGT
>NZ_BAABKK010000019.1:0-9889 GCF_039543785.1 Arthrobacter gyeryongensis | reverse complement strand
TTGGGCAGGAACACGATCCGGTGCCTCACGGCGGGGTCGTCGGTGAACTTCACCAGGTCCTGGATCATTTTCTTGCCGGCGTCATCGGCCGGGTGGGACTTACCGGCGATGACCAGCTGGATGGGGTGCTTCGGGTGCAGCAGCAGCGCCTTGAGCCGTGCCGGGTCCCGGAGCATGAGGGTCAGGCGCTTGTAGGTGGGCACGCGCCGGGCGAAACCGATCGTGAGCACGTCCGGGTCCAGCACGGCATCCGTCCAGCCCAGCTCCGCATCGGCCGCCCCACGCTTCTTCCACGCCGCCCGGAGCCGACGCCGGACATCCTCCACGAGGGAAACGCGAAGTTGACGCCGCAGCGTCCACACGTCCTCGTCGCTGACGTTGTAGGCGAGATCCCAACGGCCCATGGCCTCGGCCTCGCTTCCAAACCGCTGGCGGGCCAAGGCAGAGATGCGCGGGTCCACCCAGGTGGGTACGTGGACGCCGTTGGTGACGGAGGTGATGGGGATTTCGGAGTGGTCGAAGCCTGGCCAGAGCCCGGAGAACATTTCGCGGGAGACCACGCCGTGGAGTTTGGCCACGCCGTTGGCCCGCTGCGCCAGGCGCAGGCCCATGACGGCCATGTTGAAGACCGCGGGGTTGCCGCCGTCGTAGTTTTCCCGGCCCAGGTCCAGGACCTTTTCCACCGGGACGTCCGGGGCCAGGCCGGCGTCGAAGAAGTGCCTGATCTGCACGGCCTCGAAACGGTCGATGCCGGCCGGCACGGGGGTGTGGGTGGTGAACACCGTGGACGCGCGCCCGGCGGCGAGGGCTTCGGACCAGCTCAGCGGGGCTTCGGAGGACATGAGCTCCTGGATGCGTTCGATGCCCAGGAACCCGGCGTGGCCTTCGTTGGTGTGGAACACTTCCGGGGCCGGGGTGCCGGTGAGGCGCTGGTAGACGCGCAGCGCCTTCACCCCGCCCATGCCCAGCAGCAGCTCCTGCTGCAGGCGGTGGTCACCGCCGCCGCCGTAGAGCCGGTCCGTGATCCCGCGCGCGGCGTCGTCGTTGGCCGGAACGTTCGAATCGAGCAGCAGCAGCGGCACGCGCCCGACGTCGGCACGCCAGATGTGCGCGTTGAGCTTGCGTCCGTTGGGCAGCGGTAGTGAGATCGTCACCGGCTTGCCGGTGCCGTCCTCGGACGGTTCGCGCAACAGCGTCAGTGGCAGGCCGTCCGGGTCCAGGACGGGGTAGGTCTCTTGCTGCCATGCGTCCCGGGACAGGGACTGCTTGAAGTAGCCCGCCTGGTACAACAGCCCGACGCCGATCAGCGGCACGCCCAGGTCCGAAGCGGCCTTCAAATGGTCCCCGGCCAGGATCCCCAGGCCGCCCGAATACTGCGGAAGCACCTCGGTGATGCCGAACTCAGGCGAGAAATACGCGATGCACGCCGGAGCATCCGGACCCAGGCCCTGGTACCAGCGCGGCTCGCTCAGGTACCGGTCCAGGTCCGCCGCCGCGTGCTGGACACGCTCTACAAGTTCATTGTTGGAAGCAAGTTGGTCCAGCTGATCGCGGCTGATTGACCCGAGGAGGCTTATTGGATCGTGACGGCTCTCCTCCCACAATTCTTGGTCAAGGCTCGCAAAGAGTTCACGGGTAGGCCGGTGCCACGACCAGCGCAGATTCATCGCGAGACGCGCCAGCGGCTGGATCGGCTCGGGGAGCAGAGTACGGACGGTAAACCTTCGAATTGCCTTCACGAGCGTCACACTAATCCACTCGGTGGACGGCAGGAACAGCTTTCGGTTTCTTTTAGGTAAATGACACATTGCGCGGAAGAGTCTGGCGTACCTCTTCGCAAAATGTGATTTTTCTCGCTAACGTCGAGGTTGTGACCACTACTGCAGCACCGCGATCCAGCTCAGCATCCAAGTCCAAGCAGAAGACCGGTATCACCGAAGGTCTTAGATTCGGCAGATTCCCCATCACGGCCGTGCAACCCGTGATCGAGGAAGGCCGGTTCCCGGCCAAGGCCTTGCCTGGTGAAGATTTGGTGGTTGGCGCCACGGTCTTCCGTGAGGGCCACGACCAGCTGGGGGTGAGCGCCGTCCTGCTCGACCCCAAAGGCAAAGAACGCCAACGTGTCCGGCTCGCCCCGGCCCCGGGTGAGCGTGGCAAGGGAACCGACCGTTGGGAGGGCCTGCTGACCCCGACGGCGCCCGGAGCCTGGACCTTCGCAATCGAAGCCTGGCACGACCGCTACGGCACGTGGCATCACAACGCGGAAGTGAAGGTCGAAGCCGGCATCGATGTGGAGCTGATGCTCGCTGAGGGTGTCGCCCTGCTCGCCGAAGCGGCAGGCGAAAGCGCCCGGAGCGGGGCGGACAAGCGCATCCTACGCGCTGCCTCCGAAGGCCTCGCCGATACTTCGAAGACTGCCGAGGAGCGCCTTGCCGCCGGCTTCAGCGCAGAGGTCGCGGCCGTCGTCGAGCGCCAGCCGATCCGTGAACTCGTGACCGTCTCGGAACAATATCCCCTCCTCGTGGAGCGTGACCTCGCCGGCCGCGGGGCCTGGTACGAATTCTTCCCCCGTTCCGAAGGTGCCGTTTTTGATCCCACCACGGGAACGTGGACTTCAGGCAACTTCACGACGGCGGCCAAGAGGCTCGACGCCGTCGCGGACATGGGCTTTGACGTCATCTACCTGCCGCCCATCCACCCGATTGGTTTCCAGCACCGCAAGGGACGCAACAACACCTTGACCCCGGGTCCGCAGGATCCGGGTTCGCCGTGGGCCATCGGCTCCGAAGCCGGCGGCCACGACGCCATCCACCCGGAATTGGGATCTTTCGAGGATTTCGACGGTTTTGTGGCCCGCGCCAACGAGCTGGGCCTCGAGGTCGCGCTGGACTTGGCGCTGCAGGCCGCCCCGGACCATCCCTGGGTGAAGACCAACCCGGAATGGTTCACCACCCGGGTTGACGGCAGCATCGCCTATGCCGAAAACCCGCCCAAGAAGTACCAGGACATCTACCCCCTGAACTTCGACAACGATCCTTCCGGACTATCGAAGGAAATCCTGCGCGTCGTCTTCCTCTGGGTGAGCCACGGTGTGAAGATTTTCCGCGTCGACAACCCCCACACCAAGCCGGTGTGGTTCTGGGAATGGCTGATCGGCAAGGTCAACAAAAAGTACCCTGACGTCGTTTTCCTCGCCGAGGCGTTCACCCGCCCCGCGATGATGCACGCTCTCGGCCGGGCAGGTTTCCAACAGTCATACACGTACTTCACGTGGCGGAACACCAAGACCGAACTGGAATCGTATTTCCAGGAGGTCAGCCACGAATCCCCGGCCTACTTCCGGCCCAACTTCTTCGTCAATACCCCGGATATCCTCACCGAATACCTCCAATACGGCGGTCCGGCCGCGTTCCGGATCCGCGCCGCACTGGCAGCCACGGCCAGTCCGCTCTGGGGTGTGTACGCCGGATTCGAGCTGTACGAGCATGTGGCGCGTCCCGGTGCCGAAGAGTACATCGACAACGAGAAATATGAGTTCAAGGACCGCAACTGGGATGCCGCAGCGGCTTCGGGGCACAGCCTGGCTCCGTACATCACGCGGCTCAACGCCATCAGGAAGGCCCACCCCGCCCTGGGCGACCTGCAGAACCTGACTTTGCACCACAGCACGGACGACGCCACCATCGTGTTCTCCAAGCACAAGACCTTGCCTGACGGCAGCAAGGACACCTTGATCATCGTGGTCAACGTCGATCCCCACGGCATCAGGGAAAGCACCGTGACCCTGGATCTCTCCGCTCTTTCGCTGGATCCATCCGACTTCACCGCGAACGGACGATTCTGGGTGGATGATTTGGTCAGCGGCGAAAGCTGGGAGTGGGGCGAGTACAACTACGTCCGGCTGGACGCCCATGTAGAACCGGCACACATTCTCAATATCCGGAGGTAGCCTTAGTGAGCTTTAATCCGCAGGGTCAGAGTCAGTACTTCACGCCGAAGAACACTTTCGAGCTGAACGCCCCGGGTCTTCAACATGACCCTCATTGGTATCGGAAGGCGGTCTTCTACGAAGTGCTGGTGAGGGCCTTCGCGGATGCGAACGGCGACGGTTCGGGTGACTTCCACGGACTGATCGACAAGCTGGATTACCTGCAGTGGCTCGGAGTGGATTGTTTGTGGCTGCCGCCGTTCTTCGATTCGCCTTTGCGCGACGGCGGTTACGACATTTCCGATTACACGTCCGTGTTGGACGAGTTCGGCACCATCAGCGACTTCAAGCGGCTCGTGGCCGAAGCCCACGCGAGGGGTGTCAGGGTCATCATCGACCTCCCGCTGAACCACACCTCGGACCAACACCCTTGGTTCCAGGAGTCACGTAAGAATCCGGATGGTCCGTTCGGCGACTTCTACGTGTGGAGTGACACCGACGAGAAGTACCAGGACGCGCGCATCATCTTCGTGGATACGGAAGAGTCGAACTGGACGTTCGATCCGATCCGCCGGCAGTTCTTCTGGCACCGCTTCTTCAGCCACCAGCCCGACTTGAACTTCGAAAACCCCAAGGTCGTCGAGGCTCTGCACGACGTCGTCAGGTTCTGGCTGGACCAAGGCATTGACGGATTCCGGGCAGATGCCATCCCGTACCTCTTCGAGGAAGAGGGCACCAATTGCGAAAACCTGCCGGCCACCCACGGCTTCCTGCGGGACCTCCGGAAGATGGTGGACGAGAACTACCCGGGCCGTGTGATCATCGCCG
The DNA here is from genome assembly GCF_039543785.1 of Arthrobacter gyeryongensis. Lineage (NCBI taxonomy): Bacteria > Bacillati > Actinomycetota > Actinomycetes > Micrococcales > Micrococcaceae > Arthrobacter > Arthrobacter gyeryongensis. Next base: position 5,133 of record NZ_BAABKK010000019.1, on the reverse strand, counting down.
AAGCCAACCAACCGCCGCACGACGTCGTCGAGTACTTTGGCACGGAGGAAGAACCGGAATGCCACATGGCCTTCCACTTTCCCATCATGCCGCGCCTGTACTACGCGCTCCGCGACCAGAAGGCCTCCCCCATCATCGAGACGCTGCGGGACACCCCGGGAATCCCGGCCGGCGCCCAATGGGGCACCTTCCTGCGCAACCACGACGAACTCACCCTTGAGATGGTCACCTCCGACGAACGTGCCGCCATGCTGGGCTGGTACGCCCCGGACCCGCGAATGCGCGCCAACATCGGGATCCGGCGCAGGCTTGCGTCGCTGCTGGACAATTCCCGCTCCGAGATCGAACTGATTAACGCGTTGCTGCTTTCCCTTCCGGGCAGCCCCTTCTTGTACTACGGGGATGAAATCGGGATGGGAGACAACATCTGGCTTGACGATCGCGACGCCGTCCGCACCCCGATGCAATGGAATCCGGACCGCAACGCAGGGTTCTCCAGCGCCGACCCCGGAAAGCTGTACCTGCCCGTCATCCAGTCGCTGGTCTACAACTACAGCATGGCGAACGTCGAGGCCGAAGCGGCCCATTCCGGATCGCTCCTGCGCTGGACACGGCAGATCCTGAGTGTCCGAAGGAACCACGCGGCCTTCGGGCTAGGCGGCTACCGGAACGTTCCGGCAGACCATGAAGTGGTCCTTGCCTATTTGCGCGAACTCCGGGAGGACAATCCGGAAGGCGAGGACGCCGAATCGATCCTGTGCGTTTTCAACCTGTCTCAGCATCCGGTTGCTACCACTTTGGATATCCCTGAATATGCCGGAAGAGGCTTGAGGGATGTGTTCGGAGGCCAACCCTTCCCGGGAATCGGCGCCGATGGCTCCCTGACCCTCACGCTCGGTAGCCACGACTTCTTCTGGCTTCGGATACGTTCGGCGGGTTCCACCGCCTCCTCGCCGTACACCCAGGCCATCCCAGTGCTCTCCATCGAAGGCTGAGATGAGTCTCATAGCGCCCACCACGGTCCTGGCCTCCCTGCTCAAGGAATGGCTGCCCCGGCAGCGCTGGTTTCCGGTCAAGGCAGGGTTATTCGAACTGGATTTCGTCGGTTCGTTCGCCCTTTCTGCGCCCGCCTTTGGGACAGGCTCGGAGGTCCAGCTATTGTCCGTCGCTTACGCAACGGCCGACGGCGGGAGGCAGACCGACATCATCCAGGTACCGCTTAGCTTTCGTTCTGCGCCCTCGGCAGCTTTGGCACCTGCCTTGGTGGGCCAGATCGGTGGAACAAGCGAGCAGGATCCGGCTATCTGGGTATACGACGCCCCCCACGATCCTGACTTTGTGACGGTATGGCTCGATCTCATCCGGGGGCAGGCGTCCGCCGAGCCCGGCGAGGGGGAGTGCACCGCGAGCGGACACACCGTGCCGGGCAGCCTGCGGCTGCCCTCTGCCTCAGGATCCGTGCGAGTCTCTTCCGGCGAGCAGTCCAACACTTCGGTGATCGTCGACGACGGCGTGTCCGCGGCGATCGTGAAGATCTTCCGGGTCGTGTCGGTCGGCAAGAACCCCGAGGTGGAGGTGGGCGCGGCCTTGACCTCGGCGGGTACGAAGGAAGTGCCGTCCACCCTTGGATGGATTACGGGAACGTGGGAGGTACGGACACCGCTGGGTCGCCATGGCACAGCCTCGGCGGATTTCGCCGTTGCCCACGAATTCCTTGCCGGCGGGCAGGACGCTTGGCGCCTCGCCGTCGACGCCGCGGCATCGGGCAGCGACTTTACAGCCGAAGCCCGGCAACTGGGCCAGGCGACCGCCACCGTGCACCTCCGGCTCGCGGAAACCCTTGGAACCGCCCGGGAACGCGTTCCGGGCCAGGACATCGCGCCCGAAGTAGCCCGGCGCGTCCGCCAGTCGTGGGCTGAGGCGGGCACCGCCGTCGGGCCCCATGAGCAGCAGCTCGAGGCACTCCTGACGCAACTGTCGGGCAAGGAAGCCGGGACGCTGCAGCGTATCCACGGGGACCTTCACCTGGGCCAGATCCTCTTGGTGCCCGGCGCTGCGGGAGAACCGGCCCGGTGGGCGATCCTGGACTTTGAAGGCGAACCGCTGAGGCCGATCGAACACCGCAATATTCCCGACGTTCCCCTGCGGGACGTCGTCGGGATGCTGCGGTCCTTCGACTACGCGGCCGGTGCGGCCACCCGTGAGAACCCGGGCGCCCGGGTTCCCGCCACGTGGGTTGACGACTGCGCCGAGGCGTTCCTGGCAGGCTACAGCGACATCACCCCTGGAACTATTGACCGCCGCTCGCCGCTGTTTGTGGCATTGTGGCTGGACAAGGCCTTGTACGAGGTGATCTATGAGCTGCGGAACAGGCCGGACTGGTTGCCCATTCCGGTCAATGCCTCGCGGCAGCTCCTCGGAAACACGAGCCCCGGCACGGATGCCGTGGCGACATCGGAAGGTAAGGAAATGACAGGCTCAGCACGTACCGAACGGCCCCGAGTCCCGCTGTATGTGGACGCCGCTACCCTGGGCCGGGTGGCCGCCGGTGCGCACCACGCCCCGCACTCGGTGCTGGGCGCTCACCTTGACGACCACGGTCACGTCACTATCCGCACGGTCAAGCACCTCGCAGCGGAAGTAACCGTGGTCACCGAAGCCGGTTCCGTTCCAATGACCCACGAGACCGACGGGATCTGGGTGGCGGTCCTCGAACCGCTGCAGCACGGCCACGTTCCGGACTACCGCCTGGACGTCGTATACGGCGATTCCGCGCCGGTGACGATCAACGATCCGTACCACTACCTTCCAACTGTCGGCGAGGTGGACCTGCACCTCATCGGCGAAGGCCGGCACGAACGGCTCTGGGACACACTGGGCTCCCACGTCCAGCACTACCGCTCCCCGCTCGGCGATGTGGACGGCGTCTCCTTCGCCGTCTGGGCGCCAAATGCACAGGCGGTCCGCGTCAAGGGCGACTTCAACTCTTGGGACGGGCGTGAGCACGCCTTGCGCTCGCTCGGTTCCTCAGGAGTCTGGGAAGTCTTCATCCCGGGCGTTGTAGCAGGGGCGTGCTACAAATTCGAGCTGCTGACGAAGGCCGGCCATTGGGTGGAGAAAGCCGATCCGCTCGCCTTCGGCACCGAAGTTCCGCCCTTGACCGCGTCACGCGTGGTGGAGTCCGGCTACCGTTTCAAGGACGACGCCTGGATGACGGCGCGCGCCAACAAGGACCCGCACAACTCACCCATGAGCGTCTACGAAGTCCACCTTGGTTCCTGGCGCCTTGGCCTCGGGTACAAAGAGCTGGCCAAGGACCTCGTGGACTACGTGAAATGGCTTGGCTTCACCCACGTCGAGTTCATGCCGGTGGCCGAGCACCCCTTTGGCGGTTCATGGGGCTATCAGGTCACGTCCTACTTTGCTCCGACCTCACGATTCGGGCATCCGGACCAATTCCGGTTCCTCGTTGATTCGCTGCACCAAGCGGGCATCGGCGTCATCCTGGACTGGGTCCCCGCGCACTTCCCGAAGGATGCCTGGGCCCTCGCCCGCTTCGACGGCGAGCCGCTGTACGAGCACTCCGATCCCCGGCTTGGTGAGCACCCGGACTGGGGCACGCTCATCTTCGACTTCGGCCGCACCGAGGTTCGCAACTTCCTGGTCGCGAACGCCCTGTACTGGCTCGAGGAATTCCACATCGACGGGCTCCGGGTGGACGCTGTCGCCTCCATGCTCTACCGGGACTATTCGCGCGAGGAAGGGGAATGGTTCCCCAATGTCCACGGTGGACGCGAGAACCTGGAAGCCATCTCCTTCCTCCAAGAGGTCAACGCCACGATCTACAAGACCCACCCCGGGGCAGTGACCATCGCCGAGGAATCCACGGCGTTCCCGGGCGTTACCGCGCCAACCAACCATGGCGGCCTGGGATTCGGCCTCAAATGGAACATGGGCTGGATGCACGATTCCCTCAAGTACATCTCCGAAAACCCGGTGAACCGCCGTTGGCACCACGGAACGGTGACGTTCTCCATGGTCTACGCCTTCACGGAGAACTTCCTGCTGCCCATCAGCCACGACGAGGTAGTGCACGGCAAGGGATCCATGCTGCGCAAGATGCCCGGTGACCGCTGGCAGCAGCTTGCCAACCTGCGGGTGTTCATGGCTTACCAATGGGCGCACCCGGGCAAGCAGCTCATCTTCATGGGCACCGAATTCGGCCAAGAGGCGGAATGGTCCGAACAGCACGGGCTCGATTGGTTCCTTGCCGACATTCCGGCGCACCGTGGACTGCAATTGCTCACCCGCGAATTGAACACGCTGTACAGCTCGACGCCGGCCCTCTATGTCCGGGACAACGAGCCCGGCGGTTTCCAGTGGATCAACGGCGCGGACGCGGACCGCAACGTACTGACCTTTATCCGGTGGGACAACGACGGCAACCCCCTGGTGTGCGCCGTGAATTTCTCGGGAGGCCCGCACCAGAACTATGTGCTCGGCGTCCCGTCCGCCGGCGCATGGCAGGAAGTACTCAATACTGACGCCGAGGTGTACGGAGGCTCGGGCGTGATCAACAGCGGTGAACTGTTTGCCACCGCACCCGGGGCGGAAGGATTGCCTGCGGCACTGACCGTCACCTTGCCGCCGCTCGGAGCTTCCTGGTTCACGCCTGTGGGGTAGTTGTTGGGTTTGTCTGAGTGCAAAGGGTCCGGAAGCCTTGAGTTTCCGGGCCCTTTGCGTGGATCCAGCGGACGACCGCTGAAGCGCAGCAGGCCGCCTGACGGGGCTTTTGCCTCCACGGAGAACTGGTGGTATAGTTAGTACCCGCGCTGCTCCCCAGTGGAGATCGGTGAAGTTGACTGAGTTCCTCGTGAAGATCAAGTCAAGAACGCTGATTTGACTAGGAGGCAAGCAGCCGGTAAGTTTGGGAAGTTGCTCCGGAGCGATCCTGGACCCTGTGGGGTGTGGGTGGTGCCGGGTGTGTCTGTTGTTTGAGAACTCAATAGTGTGCCAAGTTTGTTGATACCGATTTATTTATATGAATTGGTTGTTTTGGCTGGTTCTGTGTCGCTTCGGTGGCGTGGGGCTGGTTTTTTACAGCTGGTTTCAAATTTTGTGCAGCCCGGCCGT
>NZ_BAABKK010000018.1:142091-180618 GCF_039543785.1 Arthrobacter gyeryongensis | reverse complement strand
CCGGTACAGGCTGGCCCACTTCTTGATCAGAAGCGGGGACGACAGCTGGAACTCCTGCGCCAAGGCCACCTGGGTCTCTCCAGCCAGAAACCGCTGCACAACAGCGAGTTTGAACTCAAACGAAAACTGCCGCTTGGTTGGCTTGGCCACTAGCGTTGTACCTCCGCGAACTCTCCACCGGTCATATAACCGGCCTACGGCCCGCTTGCTCACCCCTAGCTTTGTGGCAGCGGACTTCGCGCCCCAACCGGTCTCAAACAACGCTACCGCGGCCGCGCGCTGCTCCTCGGACAACGAACTGCTCTTTAACATGAAACTGCTCCCCGTAAGTCAGAACTGAATTCTCAGTCCAACTTTCGGGGAGCAGTTCAAAGATTCCGGACCCGGCCAATTTCATTTCGTTTAGCTGGAAGCTGCCCAGCCACAGCCCCAAGGTCCGAGGCCGCGCTGCGCGTAGACGCGGTTGGCGATGTCAATCTGCTGGGCCTTGCTGGCGGCGGCTGCGTTGGGAGCGTAAGCGCCACCGCCGGAACCGATCCAGGTCTGGATGTCGAACTGCAGGCCACCGTAGTAACCGTTGCCGGTGTTGATGGCCCAGTTCCCGCCGGACTCACACTGTGCAATCTTGTCCCACATTGCCTCGTTCGGCGCGCCGGTAGGTCCTGAGGCAACAGCCGCGGCGGGGGCGGGCTTGGGGCGCTCCTTGGTTCCGACCGTCACCTTCGCGGAGACCGGCTTGACGGTGACGTCAGAGGAGACCAAAGACCGGGAAGCTTCGCGACCATCTACCAGGACGAGCTTGAACGTCTTGCTGAGCAGTCCGAGGACCCCTTCCTGGGTTACGGTCTTCTGGTCGCTGAACTGGGTGGCGTCTTCCGTGGTGACCGTGTCAAAGGGGACGTTCTCCGTCTCGGTGGCGGTCTTGCTGGTGTCCACCCGGGAAACCTTGATCACCATGTTCTGGACAACGGGAGCCGAGTTGGGCTGTGAAACCCGGTCGTTCGCACCGAGCGAGACGCCGGCATCGCTGAGGACGGTTCCCACGTCGGCCGCCGTCGTGGTCTTTGAAGAGCTCTGCCCGTCGACAATCAGGCTGATCGTCTTTGGGGTAAGGATCGAAACGTAGGATCCGGAGACGGCCAGCTGCGTGTCCTTGGGCTGGGAGACGGCCGATGCGCTCGCGACGCCGAGCTCGGAGACGAGGCCTTCGACGTTCGGGGCCGTGGTGTTGACCGTCCGCTGGGCGCCATCAAGGCTGACCGTTACGGCCTTGGCCAGATTGACGTTGATGATGGAGCCGTTCTGCACCGAGGTGTCCAAGGCCGGGGAAACCCGGTCCTCAGCCTTCAGATCAACCTTGGCCGCCTTGACCACCTGGTCAACGGTGTTGCCGAAGGTCTGGACGGAACTCACTTTGCCGTCGACGTTGAGGGTGACTGATTTGTTGTTGCCCGTAAAAGCAACTACTCCCAGCACCAGTGCCAAAAGCACCAGCAGCTGCGCACCGACCTTGACGAAACTGAACTTGCCGCCCGTGGTGAAGAACTTGACCATGTTTGCCCGTAACTTTTGGACCATCCGGGCACGGGGAAAAGCGCACAAGGGCCTCCTGCCGCGGTCCCGGGTGCAGGCCGAAGCATGCGTGAGGACTGCAGCGGAGTTGTGCGCCGCCACACTCAATTCAACTGAAAACACCAATTGCGAACGGAGTTAGTTGTCCGAAGGCCTTCCCCGACCCCGGCTACTGGTTACCCACTGTAACCGAAGCGTTATAAAGTGACCAAGATTTTTACATACTGGGTATGCAGCGCGAATGCTGCTTAGTCCCAGGATCCATAGGTGGCGATGGTGTTTTGGGCCAGTTGCGAGCACAGCAGGGATAGCTCCGTTCCGGTCACTTCGGCCATGGAACGGACGGTGTACGGCACCATGTAGCTCGCGTTCGGACGGCCCCGGTAAGGGTGCGGCGTGAGGAACGGGGAGTCCGTCTCGACGAGCACCAGCTCCGGATCCGCGATGGCCAGCGCGTCCCTCAGATTTGCGGCGTTCTTGAAGGTCATGGTGCCCGCAAAGGACATGTACCAGCCGTTCAAATTACAGATCCGTGCGAGCTCTTCATCGCCCGAGAAGCAATGGAACACCACCCGCCCGGGGGCCCCCTCCTCCCGGAGAACCTGGACCACGTCGTCGTGGGCGTCACGGTCGTGGATCTGGAGGGTGAGGTCCAGTCTCTTCGCAATATCGATGTGGCGGCGGAACGAATGGCGCTGATGCACCAGGCCGTCGCCATGGGTGCGGAAGAAATCAAGCCCGGTTTCACCGATCGCACGGACCCTCGGATGGGCCGCCAGCTCCTCGATTTCCGCGAGCGCCGATTCCAGCTCTCCGCGGCCCGCGTAAACGGGGGCATCGTTGGGGTGGATGGCGACAGCTCCAAGGAGCCGCCGGTCCGCGTCAAGCGCCTGGACCGTGAACCGCGATGACTCGAGGTCGCAACCTACCTGCACCGCGCCCTGGACACCTACGGCTTCGGCTGCGTCCAGGGCATCCGCCACCGCGACTTCGAGCAGTCCGTGCCGGAAGTCGAGGTGCGTGTGGTTATCGATCACGGGGACCGGCAGCGGTTCGGGAGCAGGCGGGTATTCTTTGCGGGAATCGCCGGTTTCAGGCGCGCGGTAGGAGGCCGGCGGGAGGGAATTGCACATGGATCCACCCTATCTTTCCCTGCTGATGCCTTCCTGATCGCTCACGTATTCCTCCCTGATCACCCCTGTATCCCTCCTGCATCTCTCCCTGTGGGATATGCCTCTGTCTGCGGCGGCCCTAGGCTGGGTAGTCTGGTACAAAAGGCGGTAAATCCCGGCCAGGGCACCGCGGCCCGGCCGGGGTTCTGTCATGGCTGAGGGGATTGTCCATGGACTCAAAGCGACACGGCACCGTTGATGAAGAGTTGCTACGGGACGAGGCCGTGGTTGCCTTGCCGCCTGAGCGCGAGTCCTTCAATGGGCACAAGCCGACGGTCATGGATCCTGAGCAATTCCACGCTGCCAGCGAGAAAATCCTGGCGGCCATCAACAAAGTCATCGACGGCAAAGCCGAGGCCGCCAAGCTTGCCCTCACCGTGCTCCTCGCCCAAGGCCACCTGTTGGTGGAGGACGTGCCCGGTGTCGGCAAGACGCTGCTCGCCAAGACCCTCGCCCGGACCATCGATTGCAAGGTCAGCCGGATCCAGTTCACCCCGGACCTCCTTCCGTCGGACGTCACCGGCGTCTCCATCTACAACCAGTCCTCAAGGCAGTTCGAGTTCCGGATGGGTGCGGTGTTCGCCAACATCGTGATCGGAGACGAAATCAATCGCGCCTCCGCCAAGACGCAGTCGGCCCTCCTCGAATGCATGGAGGAACACCAAGTGACGGTGGACGGCCATTCGTACCAGCTGGGCGAACCGTTCATGGTTGTCGCGACGCAGAACCCCATCGAAATGGAAGGAACGTACCCGCTGCCGGAGGCGCAGCGGGACCGTTTCATGGCCCGCATCTCGATGGGCTACCCGGACAAGCTCTCCGAGATCGAGATGCTCGAGACGCATCAGGCGGTTTCACCCCTCGCCAAAGTCACGCCGGTGGTCACTTCCGCGGACGTCGCCGCGATGATCGCCGCGGTGCAGCAGGTTTACGTTTCGCAGTCCGTCAAGGAATATACGGTTGCCCTAGGCCGGGCCACCCGGGACAGCGCCCGCCTGCGCCTCGGAGCCAGCCCGCGCTCCCTCTTGCAACTGCTGCGGGCGGCCAAAGCGACGGCCGCCCTTGACGGAAGGGATTTCGTCCTTCCCGACGACGTCATTTCCGTCGCCGAGTCCGTGCTGGCACACCGCATCATCCTTGACCGCAAGGCCGCGAGTTCCGGTGATACACCACAGAGCATCATCCGGGCCATCCTGGCCTCCCTCCCGGTAAGCCAAGACGCTGGCGCGGAACGCCGCGGCAGCTAGGGAGAGCGAACGAGGGGGCAGGCATGGCACTGATCGATCTACTTCCGAAGCATCTGTTCACTACCCGTGGCTGGGGCTTGCTGGCCAGCGGTGTGGGTTTCTTGCTGCTTGCCCAGATCATGGGCAGGCGGGATCTGTTGGCCCTCGGGATCCTGCTGCTGGTGCTGCCGCTGGTATCGCTTGCCGGCGTCCGCATCCTCAAGCCGCGTTTCCAGGTGTTCCGCGAATTCCATCCTTCTTCCGTGGAGACTTCCTCCACGGCCACGGTGCGCTTGGCAGTTGCGCGGACCGGCGCAGCGGCCGGGCCGGTGATCATGGAGGAGCAGTTGCCGCCGCGCTTCGGCGAACCTCCGGCCTTTCGCTTTCCCGCCCGTGCCGCTTCCGGCGGCACCAGCCGCTATGAGTACCACTTGCGCTCCGGCAAGCGCGGCCAGTTCAGGATCGGTCCGGTCACGGCCGAGTTCTGCGATCCCTTCGGATTGTCGCTGCACCAGCACGAGATCGATGACGGCGACATCCTCACCGTGACGCCCGCCGCCGTCGAACTCCCCGCCACAGGCCTGGCCGGTGCACGCGGAAACGACGGCGTGACGGCCACGCGGATCCGCGCCAATCCCAGCGACGACGATGTGATGACCCGCGAATACCGGCATGGCGACCCCATGCGGCGCGTCCATTGGGCCGCGACGGCGCGGCACGGTGAACTCATGGTGCGGCAGGAGGAATCCGTCACCACGCCCGAGGCAACCATCATCCTGGACCAGCGCTATTCCGCTTTCGTGTCGGGCTCGGCCGCGGTCTTCGGCCCCGCGCACGAAGACGCTTTTGAACTGGTGAGCAGTGAGAACTTCGAATGGGTCGTGACGGCAGCGATGTCGATCAGCGCCCACCTTGCCGATCGCAACTATTCGCTGCGTTTCCTCGATGCCGCCGGACACCCCGCATTTCGCACATCCCGCTCCGCGCCGTATCCCGAAACCGAGGAATTCAGCGGTGTGGGAGGCCTGCAATCCATTGCCGAAAGCCTCGCCGCCATCCAGCTCAGCGGCCCACGGCATGTCCACGGCGAGCGCAGCCGCAAAGAAGCCGCCGTCGTCGAGGGTGCCGAGGCGCCCTTCGAGGACCATCTCATGGACAAGCTGGCCGCACACCGCCTGCGTGGCCCCGTCCTCGCGTTGCTCGGCAACATGCCGCTCTCCGAGGCCCGAGCGTTGGCGCCGGCCGCCGGCTACGGCGCCAACGCTTTTGCCCTGGTGGTCACCGACCACCCGCACCATGTCCAGCCCGTCATCGAAGCCCTGAAGCTGGGTGGCTGGCGTGCCGTCGCCGTGAGTTCGAGAACGGACCTTACTGCTGCATGGGCCGGTTTCGATCAAGGAGAGATCCTCGCTGCCGCTGCCGCGGCGATGGACGTCCGGCGTGGCGCGGCGGTGCCACGATGACTACTACCTCCAGGAACGGCCCTCCGGGACCGTCCGCGGGCCGGGAGCCGGCAGGGACAAGTGACCCTGCCTCCCGCGGTCAGGGAAGTGCCCATGGTCCGGGAAGGGCGCCCCGCGCCCGGCGGAAACCAGGCCCCGGAGCCTACCCTTGGGCAATGTCTGCGGCCATCGCCGTCGCAGTGCTCGGAGCCTCGCTCTCGCTCAACGGGGTTTTCAGGGGTTGGGCCTGGCTGGTTCCCGCCATCACCACGGTGTTTGTCGTCGGATTGACCTTGGCGGTCCTGCGCGCCTTGAGGGTCCACCCTGTGCTCACCACTTTGGGCGGCCTGCTCGCCTTGGTGTTTATCCTCGACTTCACGTTCTTCCGGCCGGAAAGCATCGCGGGCTTCATTCCCTCCGGCGCGACCCTTGACACGCTGGGCCAGTTCCTCAAACGGGCCGGCGAAACCGTGGTCTCGGAGACGGCACCCGTCTCACCGAACGCAGGAATCGTGTTCGTCGCCTGCACGGCCCTGGGCTTGGTTGCTGTACTCGTCGACACCCTGGCGGTCCCGCTCGGCCTGCCTGCGACGAGCGGCTTGGGCCTGCTGGTTGTCCTCGTGTTCCCGGCGACCATCAAGCCGCAAGGCGGCGGGCTGCCCGGATTCCTCGCTGCCGCCGTCGGCTTCATTCTGATCCTGGGTTGCAGCCAGTGGTTCGCGCCGGACTCGCGGTTGCAAACTGACAACGCCCATGGCACGGGGCAGCTCAAACGATCCATGGTGATCGGTGGCGTGGCCCTGGCCCTGGGGCTCCTGTTGCCGTTGGCGGTTCCTGGGTTCGAGCGCGGGACGTTTCCGGTCGGTTCACGGCTGAATCCCTGGGGCGTCTCCAACGGCCTGAACCCCATGATCACGCTCGGCAACAGCCTGCGGAATCCCACCGGCGACGGCAGCATTACCTATGCCACGAGTTCCACGGCCCCGGTCTACTTGCGCTCCGTCACCATTGACAAGTTCGACGGCGACACTTGGGCACCGGACGACCGCGAAGCCTCGCGGCGCATAGGGCCGGGCCGGATGGCGCCGGACTACCCGCTCCCGTCCGAGCTGGTGCGCCAAGTGACGGTTGTCGACACCGGGCAGTTCACCAGTCCGTACCTGCCGGTCCCCTATGCCCCAACAGCCGTCAACGGTTTGGGCGGACGCTGGTCGTGGGATCCGGCGACGCTCAGCATCCGCGGCGAGGACGGAACCACGAGGAGCCAGCAGTACACGGTGTATTCCGCGCTGCCGGCCCTGACCTCAGCAACGTTGAGCCAGGACAACGCCAAGCCCACGTCCATCTCGCAGGATTTCATCCAGTTGCCAAGCAATGTTCCGGACATTGTGAAAAACACCGCCAAGACAGTGACGGCCGGCGCCAACGGCAACTATGCCAAGGCGATGGCGATCCAGGACTATCTGCGCTCGTCCCAGTTCAGCTACTCCCTGCAGGCTCCGGTCCAGGGCGGTTATGACGGCAACGGCATGTCAGTGCTGGCCGATTTCCTGCAGCAGAAGAGCGGCTATTGCGTGCACTTCGCCTCTGCGATGGCCGTCATGGCGCGGCTGGAGGGAATCCCGAGCCGCATCGCCGTCGGCTACGCGCCGGGCCATGCCACAGGGGCCACAGTTGCTGTGGCGGGACAGGAACCGCTGCCGGAGTACCAGGTGGATGCCCGTGATGCCCACGCCTGGCCCGAGCTCTATTTCGAGGGAGTCGGTTGGGTCGCCTTCGAACCAACCCCTTCCCGCGGCGTCGTTCCGCCCTACGCGAGCGAGGCTGCCGCAGCGGGCGGCCCGAGCACGAACCTGCATGACGAAAACCTGACCCCGGGATCCTCGACCCCCGCGCCGAGCACCGGTGCTGTACCGCCCGTTGCGGGTCCGGGAGTCGGATCAGGCACGGCCAGCGGCTCCGCGACGATTCTGTACGTCACCGCGGCCGCGCTTCTTCTGGCGGTATTGGCAGCCTCCCCTCGGCTGGTCCGCTCCGGCATCCGGGCTCGGCGCCTGAGGCCGGCCACGCAGCCCGGTTCGGGAGGCACAACCGGCCCGGCCCCGCCCCGGGATGGCCCCGTCCTGGCATGGGCTGAGCTGCAGGACCTCGCCACGGATTACGGTGTACCGCCCGTGCCCAGCGAAACGCCGCGGCATTTCGCGGCCCGATTGAGCAGCTCAGTTGCGCTCAGAGGGCCGGCGGCGGCAGCGTCGCCGTCGGGAGCCGCCGACGACGCCGGCCAGCACGCCCTTGCATCGCTCACCGGCGACTTCGAACGGCAGCGTTATGGTCCCCCGGCGGGCATCCCGGCGAATACTACAGCGGAGGAAGCTAACCCGGCCGGGGACCGTATCGCGGCTGTCCGGGCCGCGTTCCGGCGCAACGCCTCCTGGTTCGCGGTCTTCCGCGCGGACTGGTTCCCGCCGTCCTTGATGTCCCGTTGGTTCCAGCTCTTGTGGTCACCTTTCCGCTGGCTGGGTGGCATTTCCTCCGCGGCAGCACGCCGCGCGGCAGCATTCGTGCAGAGACTGTTCGGCTCCATCCGCTGGCGGCGCTGACCCAACTACTCCCCACCGCCCCCCTCGCCTCGCAAGTCCCCACCGGCTCCCAGCCTTCGCAAGCTCAGGCAGGGGCCCTCGCCGGCCGGGCCCCTCGGCCAGGGAACCCTGGCGGCGTGGGCCCACGCAGTAGATGTCGTTATGGGCGCCGAAACCGACAACAACTGCGACTCAGTTGGGTGAAACGGCAAAGGCAGGGCACCGGAACCCAAAGGATCAGTGCCCTGCCTTCATTCAACGGCAGTTCCCCGTTGCGAGAGGTCTGCCGAAGGCTTTGCTAGTCGGCGTAAGGATCCGCGATGCCGACGTACTGCGTGGTGAGGTATTCCTCGATGCCTTCGAAACCGCCTTCACGGCCCAGGCCGGACTGCTTCACGCCGCCGAAAGGCGCTGCGGCGTTCGAGATGACGCCGGCGTTGAGGCCGAGCATGCCGGTCTCGATCCTTTCGCTGACGCGCAGTCCACGGTTCAGGTCCTTGGTGTAGACGTAGGCAACCAGGCCGTATTCGGTGTTGTTGGCCAGCTTGATCGCTTCGTCTTCGCTCTTGAAGGTGATGATCGGGGCCACCGGTCCGAAGATCTCTTCCTTCAGGATGCGGGCGTCCGCGGACACGTTCTTGAGCACAGTGGGCTGGTAGAAGTAGCCCGGGCCGTCCACCGGGGCACCGCCGGTGACGGCGATCGCGCCGTTGGCAACTGCGTCGGACACGAGGGCATGCACGCCGTTGCGGGCCTTGCCGTCGATCAGCGGGCCGACCGTGGAGTCCGGCTCGGTGCCGCGCGCGGTGTTCAGCGCCGAGATCTTGGCAGCGAACTTGTCGGCGAAGGCGTCGGCGATGGAGTCGTGCACAATGAAGCGGTTGGCTGCGGTGCAAGCCTCGCCCATGTTGCGCATCTTCGCCGCGACAGCGCCTTCCACGGCCTTGTCCAGGTCGGCGTCCTCGAAGACCACGAACGGTGCGTTGCCGCCGAGTTCCATGGAGCTGCGGAGGACTTTGTCGGCGGCTTCGCGCATGAGGGACTGCCCGACAGCAGTGGAACCTGTGAAGGAGATCTTGCGAAGGCGGTCGTCCTTGATGAGGGGCCCGGTGACTGCGCCTGCCGTGGAGGTCTGGATGACGTTGAGCACGCCTGCGGGGAGGCCGGCTTCCTGCATGACCTGCGCGAAGAGCAGGCTAGTCAGCGGGGTCAGGTTGGCGGGCTTGAGCACCATGGTGCAGCCGGCGGCGACCGCGGGGGCAATCTTGCGGGTAGCCATGGCCAGCGGGAAGTTCCACGGGGTGATCAGCAGGCAGGGACCAACAGGCTTCTTCTGGACCAGGATGCGGTTCTTGCCGTCCGGGGCCGCGGAGTAGCGGCCGCTGACGCGGACGGCTTCCTCGGAGAACCAGCGCAGGAACTCCGCGCCATAAGCTACTTCGCCGCGGGCTTCGGCCAAGGGCTTGCCCATTTCCAGGGTCATGAGCAGTGCGAAGTCTTCGGCGCGTGCCGTGACAAGTTCGAACGCTCGCCGCAGGATTTCGCCACGCTCGCGGGGAGCGGTACGGGCCCAGGAGGCCTGGACGGCAGCAGCAGCGTCCAGCGCCGCGGCACCGTCCTCTACTCCGGCGTCGGAGATGCTCAGGAGCACCTTGCCCGTGGAGGGATCCTCGACGTCGAACGTCTTGCCGGATGCCGCAGGCAGCCACTGGCCGTTGATGAGCAGCCCCGTGGGAACGGAGGCGAGAAGTTCGCTTTCGCGATCGGCGGTAACAGTCACAGTGACTCCTTCGTCAGTCGGTGCACGTTGTAGAGATGCACCAACACTTGATTTTTGTGGAATTACTGTCACGGTACTGCCCGCCGCGAAGCAGTGTCTACGCCTTCGCGCACTGCCGCGGGAGCAAGAGTTTGTGCAGTTGCACAGCCTCAGCTTGGGCGGAAGCTAACGCGCGGAGAGCCCCGACCTACCGCGCCGCGAGCACGGCAGACCGCGCCGCGAGCACGGCCCTAACGCGCCGCGAGCACAGCAGAGTACAGCTCGCGCTTGCTGACGCGAGCGTCTTCGGCCACTGCGGCCACCGCTTCCTTGAGCCTGACGCCCTTGGCGATGAGTTCATTGACCGCGGCAACATGGTCCTCTGGCGTGCCCGGCGCCTGTTCGGGGGCGCCAGCCACGACGACGGCAATTTCGCCGCGAACCTCGTTGTTTTCAGCCCACTCGAGCAGTTCGCGGACGGTTCCCCGGATGACTTCCTCGTAGGTCTTCGTCAACTCGCGGCACACGGCGATGCGCCGGTCCGAACCGAACCGCTCGTGAAGGGCACGGAGCATTGGCTCGAGCCGGTGTGGTGCCTCGAAGAACACCATGGTCCGGCGTTCGTTGCCGAGGTCCGCAAGCCGGGAGCTGCGTTCGCCGGCTTTGCGGGGAAGGAATCCCTCGAAACAGAACCGGTCCGTGGGCAGCCCCGATAGCGCGAGGGCAGTCAAGACGGCGGACGGGCCGGGGAAAGCTGTGACGAACAGCCCTGCTGCCACGGCTCCCTCCACGAGGCGGAAGCCGGGGTCGGACACCGCGGGCATTCCGGCGTCGCTCACCATGATGATGGTCTTGCCCGCCCGTACGTGATCCAGCAGTTCCTCGGTCTTGGCGGCCTCGTTGTGCTCGTGGTAGCTGATGACCCGGCCGGACACTGTGATGCCGAGTGACTGGACCAAACGATGCAGGCGCCGGGTGTCCTCCGCGGCGACGATGTCTGCCGTCTGCAACAGCTCGATGAGCCGGCTGGAGGCATCGCCGACGTTGCCGATGGGAGTGGCGGCCAGCACTATCCGGCCCACGCCGTCGGGCAGGGCGGGCAGGGCCTTTGTCTCGAGGGACTCCGCCGAGTCGGGAACGGTGGTTTCATCCGGGGAGCTCAGCTGTTCAGTCACCCAACAAGCCTAATGCCCCGGCTGCCGCTTTCAGGGAGCTACCGGCGGCAAAAGGTAGCATGGGCTGAGTGACCGATACCTCCGTGCGCCCCGCCCCGCAAACCTGGTTGATACGGCCCCGGGAGGCTTTCACAGCCGAGGCACTGCGGACGCGGCTCATTGGCAGCATCCAAAGCTGGCGGGATTATCCGCCGTCCTTGAGGCTGTGGTTCTGGCTGATCCCCACTATCACTGCCGTGATCGGCGGGATCCTGCGTTTTGTCCGCCTCGACGCACCGCACAGCCTCGTTTTCGACGAGACCTACTACGTCAAGGATGCCTACTCGCTCCTGGTCAGCGGATACGAGCGGAGCTGGCCGGACAAGGCCAACGATGCCTTCAACGCAGGCAACCCCAACGTCCTCCTCAACTCCCCCGAGTACGTGGTGCATCCCCCCGTAGGGAAATGGATGATCGCGTTCGGGATGTGGCTATTTGGCTCGGACAATTCCTTCGGCTGGAGGTTTTCCGCGGCCCTGACGGGCACTCTCTCGATCGCCCTGATCGCCCTGATCGCCCTGAAGCTGTTCCGTTCCCACATTCTGGGCGCGGCTGCCGGGCTGTTGCTCGCCGTCGACGGCCACCACTTGGTCATGTCGCGGACGTCCCTGTTGGACATCTTCCTGATGTTTTGGCTGCTCGCAGCCTTTGGCGCCCTGCTGATGGATCGCGACGACGGACGGCGACGGCTGGCGGCACGGCTTGCCGCCCTGGCAGGCGCCTCCAAGGACGGCCGGCCGACGGCGTTGCACCTCGCCTCGGGGCCGTGGCTCGGATTCCGCTGGTGGCGGCTGGCGGCCGGTGTGTGCCTCGGCTTGGCGGTCGGAACCAAGTGGTCGGCGCTGTTCTTCGTCGTCGCTTTCGGCCTGTTGACCGTGTTCTGGGACATGAGCGCGCGGCGCATTGCGGGCATCCGGAGTTGGCCCAGCGCCGGGATCATCAAGGACGGCATTCCGGCGTTCTTCACCATGATCCCGGTGGCCGGAGCCGTGTACCTGTCGACGTGGACCGGCTGGTTCCTTTCCAAGGACGCCTACTATCGGCACTGGGCGGATACGAATCCCTCCGACACATGGGGATGGATTCCCGGGCCGCTGCGCTCCTTGGCGTACTACCACATGGAGGCTTACAACTTCCATCAGGGCCTCAGTTCGCCGCACCCGTATTCGGCGAGCCCGTGGACCTGGCTCGTCATGGGGCGGCCCACATCGTTCTACTATGAGTCCCCCAAGCAGGGAACCCCCGGCTGCGATCTGCCCAATTGCACTTCGGCGATCCTGTCCGTCGGCAACCCGGTGATCTGGTGGGGTGCCACGGTTGCGCTTTTCGTGGTGTTGTTCTGGTGGGCGGGCCGGCGCGACTGGCGGGCCGGGGCCATCCTGGCCGGCGTCGCCGCCGGGTATTTGCCGTGGTTCATGTATCCGGAGCGCACCATGTTCTACTTCTATGCGCTTTCCTTCGAGCCTTTCCTCGTGCTGGCTCTCGTCTATGGATTGGGACTGGTGCTCGGCAAGAGCGGGGCTCCTCCGTGGCGCCGCCGCTCAGGCCTGTACGTGGTGGGCCTTGTGGTGGTCCTTGCCGTGCTGTTGTCGGCGTTCTTCTATCCGGTGTGGACGGCAGAAGTGATCAGCTACCAGGACTGGCGCATGCGTATGTGGATGCCGTCCTGGATCTAAGGGCCTGCCCGGAAGGTCAGGACGGCACGCGCACAAAGAAGCGGCACGCGCACAAAGAAGCGGCCCGCGCACAAAGAAGCGGCCCGCCCGGGATATTCCGGGCGGACCGCTTCTTCGTTCTTGCTGCGGTGCTACTTCTCCGGCGTGCCGGCCTCCGCGCGGACCTCCGGGTCGGTATCCACACTGTCGTCCGCAGCGGCTTCGTTCTTGGCAGAAAGTCCGCGACGACGGCGGGTGGGCCAAGTGAAGATGAGGGTCAGCAGGGCCGTGATGAAGACCAAGGCACCGATCGCAATTCCGGAGTCCATCCAGTACTGTCCCGGGAACAAGCGGATCAACGTGTCGTCGAGTGCAAAGGTCCAGGTACCGTTGGCGAAGAAGATGTGATGGAAGTCCGTGAAGAACTGCTGCCAGCCCAGTGCCGCAAGCGTGCCCAGTCCCAGGATGAGGACCAAGGTGACGATCGAACCGGCAAAGAGTCCGCGGCGGATCCCGCCCGTGCTTCGTTTGCGCAGATAGATCATCGCGATGATGCCAATGATGATCATGAGGGCGCCGGCACCGAATGCGGAGAGCATCACGGTCTTGACATCGGCCATGTGGGAAACTTCGCCCTCTTTGAACAGCTTCTCGCCGTTATGGTTGACAAGCTCGCCCAAGTAGCGCGGCCCGGACCAGTTGCTGAGATAGTCCAGGGCATAGGAACCATACGTCATCCGGTCATCGGCATTGAAGCCATAGCCGTCTCCGGGAAAGCCCGGCCGGTAATACTCCACCCACAGGAACAACGGGCTCGCGACGGCGCGGATTGCCAGCACCAGGAGGACCACCGGGTAGAAGACGGCGAGCAGGACCTGGAAAATCCGGGGCGCCAGCGGCTTGGCGTTGGCGGCCTGCTCCCGCTCGTGGTTGCGGCGTTCCACTTCGGCTTCCGGCGGGCGGACCTGAAGGGCCGACGTCGGGAGAGGCTCTGCGAAGAGGGCCGGTTCCGGCCCGGCCTCCGCAGCCTCAGCGGCTTTGCGGTCTGCCCGGCTCTCCGGCTGTTGTGCTGCGACGGGCCGTTCAGCGAGAGGCCGTGCACCTTCGCCTGCAACTGCGCCTGACGCGGACCCAGCTCCCTGTTTGCCTTCTTCTGGCACGCGCTCCGCCGAAGAGTTCCGTGCTCCGTCAGCGGCCCCTGCCGGGCGTACGTCAGCGGCCGCGGACTTGGGGGCGGGCTTCATCCATTCGAAGGCCGGCTCGTCGCCGTCGTCGTGGATATCCGCGTCCGGGTCTTTGGGGATCGGGCTCTTCTCGGTCACTTGGATTCACTTCCGTAGGATTCACATGCCGGAGCAGGAACGGTCCGCTGGCAATCTTCTCTGCCTTCGAGCCTACCGTCAGCCCTCGCGGAGAGACGATGAGCCACCCCGGCGAACGTCGGATTGCGGCCGGACCCGGGTGCCGTCAGGCGCCTATCTCCCGGTAACCGGCGTCGTTTGCGTCAAGGTCGCCAGTGGCGCCGGCACGGAATGCCCGCCCGCCCAGCACCAAGGCATAGACCCAGTATGCCGCGAGAACGAGCGAACCGATCAGGATCTTGGCCCACACGGGAAGCGGGCTCGGCGTCACAAACGCCTCGACGAGTCCGGAAACGAACAGGACAAGCACCAGGCCGAGGGCCACCGTGATCAGGGAACGCCCTTCTTCCGCCACTGCCTGCATTCTGCGCCGCGGGCCCGGGGAAACCATGGCCCAGAAAATGCGGAGGCCGCCCGCCGAGGCAATGAAGACGGCCGTCAACTCCATGAGGCCGTGCGGGAGGATGTAGCTGAAGAACACGTCCATCTTGCCCGTGGCGGCAAACACGCCCGCTGCGACTCCCAGGCCCTGTGCATTCGCGAACAGCGTGTAGGGCACCCAGAAACCGGTGATGCCCAAGGCCACGGCCTGCGCCCCTATCCAGGCATTGTTGGTCCAGACGGCACCGGCAAAGGACGCAGCGGGGTTCTCGGAGTAGTAGCCGACGAAGTCATGATCGACGTATTGCTTCACGGCAGTGCTGCTTCCGAGGGCCCTCAAGGCGTCCGCAGACGTTCCGATCCAGAGGGCGTAGGCGCCGGCCACAAGGCAGAAGAAAACCCCGCACCAGACCGTGAGCCAGCGCAAGCGGTAGAACGCGGCCGGCAGGGACACCACGAAAAAGCGGGCGAGGTCTTCCATGAAATTCGACCTCGCCCCGGTGAAGCGGGTACGGGCCTGGGCGAGGGCCGCCGACAAAGAGGCGGAAAGTGCGCTCTCCGGGGCCACGGACCTGATGAGGGACAAGTGTGATGACACCACTTGGTACAAACGCAGGAGCTCGTCGGCTTCACCACCGTCAAGGCGCCGTTTGTGCGCGAGCTCGTGCAAGCGGGACCATTTTGTCCCGTTCACGACAGAGAAGGCATCCATGTCCACGGCTCCACCCTAATCCCAACCCTCCCCAAACAGTCCCACATCCAAGCAAACCCCTCCTCCGCATCCGTGGCCGCGGTTAGACTCGATCCAGCGGGAGCCGTCCGGTCCTGCAGACGTCGTGGCAATGCTTGGGGGCGGGCTTGAGTTCGATCATTACCGGCGAGGCCGTGGTCCTTGAACTGCGGCCGGCATCGTTCGGGGCGAGGGCACTCGGGCTCATGCTCGACGTCGTCGCTCACGTTGTGTTGCTGTTGGGCCTGTTGTTCCTGCTCGGTATGGCGGCACCCCATGTGGACGTGGCCGCGGGCCGCGCGATTGCCTTGTCCAGCGTGGTGCTGTGCCTCGTAGTGGTCCCCGTGGCGGTGGAAACGCTGAGCCGCGGCCGCTCGCTGGGCAAGCTGGCTACAGGGCTCCGGATTGTGCGCGACGACGGCGGATCCATCCGCTTCCGGCACGCGGTGATCCGCGGGTTGATCGGCTTCCTGGAGATCTACGCGACGTTCGGCGGATTGGCCATTGCCGTGGCACTGTTCAATGACAAGTCGAAGAGGCTCGGAGACGTTGTGGCCGGAACCTATTCGCTCAGGCAGCGCGTTCCCGCTGAACCCAAAATCCTCCCCTATGCCCCTCCGTACCTGCAGGCGTGGGTGGGACTCGCGGATATCGGCAGGGTCCCGGACGGCATGGCGCGGCGGGCATCACAGTTCGTCCAGCAGGCCTGGCGGATGGCGCCGGACTCGCGCGCCCACATGGCCGCGGCCCTCGCGAGCGAATTGGCGGCTTACGTCGCCCCATCGCCGCCGCCCGGAACGACGCCGGAAGGCTACCTGCACGCGGTTTTGGGCGAGCGGCGAAACCGGGACCTGCAACGGCTGCGCCGCGCAGAACAACGCAGCGCCGCGGTCGGTGATCGACTCAACAGGCTTCCGTTCACGCGCTAGCCAAACGCGCGGCACGCAGCGTGAGCAACGCCGTCGGGCATAACTGCGGCAAGTCCCGGCAGCGCTCAGCGCTTCGCGTAGCCGGCCCAGGCGATGTTCCAGTCGCCGAAGCCTTCTAGCGGTTCCACGGCGGGGGCACCGGTGTTCAGTACCTGCACCACGTCCCCCGTACGCATGTTGTTGAAGAACCACGCGGCGTCGGCCGGGAGCAAGCCAACACAGCCATGCGAGACGTTGTACGCGCCGACGGCCCCGTAAGCCGATGGAAGCGCCTGGTGAACGTAGACCCCTGAGTTCGTGAGCCGGTTGGCGTGCTCGACGACGAGCGGTGCGTAGTAGCCTTTGTCACCGGGTTTGAGGCCGATGCTGCCCGCGTTGAACTTGGAGTGGCGCTCCTGCTCCATGATCACGGCGTAGCCGGTGGGTGAGAGCCAATCGGGGCTGCCGAGGGTCACGGGAGCGGTCTTGACGAGCGCGCCGTCGAAATACACCTTCATGGTCTTGGTGGCGTCGTCCACCACCGCTATGCGCTGCGGGCCGGTCGTGAACGTGGCCAAGACGTCCGAGTTGCCGATCATTCCGTTGCCGAAATCCCGGCCGAACAGAGGCATGTCCACTGTGACGCTCGTGTTGGCTGCCCAGAAGGTCTCCGGGAGGATACGAACTTTCCGGTCCGAGTACCAGCGCCAGGCCACCTTCTGGCCCGAGGAGACACTGATCTTCACGGCCTCTTCCATGGCGGCTTTGTCCGCCACGGGCTCGCTGAAGTTGATTTCGATGGGCTGGCCCGAACCCATGACGGCACCGTCGTTGGGAAACACCATGGCGTTGGCCTCGTTGGGCGTGGAAACCGTGGTGAAGGATTGGGTCTTCCGGGTCTCCCGGCCCGCGCCATCAACAACGGTGAAGCCAAAACGGTACTCAGTGTTGAACCCCAAAGGATCCAGCGTGGACCAGGTGCTGCGGTCGGCGCTGATGGCTCCCTTGACGGCCTTGCCACCCGTGGCCGGGACAAGTTCAATGTCCTTCAGCGTGCCGTGCACGGCCTTCACGGATGGCCCGACGGCGGGATTCACTTCGCGGGCACCGTCAAGGGGGGTAATTCCCAGTTCCACTGCCTTGACGACGGCGGACCCCAGTCCGACATCCGTGCGTTGCGGCGATCCCGCTTCTGATTCGACCGCCGTTTGCAGCCAATTCGGGGCGGTCGCAACTCCGATTCCTCCGGCCGCAACTGCGGCACACATCCCCATGATTCCGAGAATCTTCCCGGCTTTGCGCTTCCTTTGCGACGCCACAGCAACTCCACATCCCCCGGCAGAAAGCCAGCCCCCAAGACTGACCCGCCAAGTCTACCGGTGGTACTGATGCGTCCCGGACAGTGCCGAAAGGCGCGCCCTGTTAGTTGGCGTATTGCTCAATTGGCGTATTGGGCCCAAGGGATGTTCCAGTCGCCAAAGCCGTCGTCGAAATTGGCGTAGTCACCTTGGGTATTGACCACCTGGACGACGTCTCCGGTTGTCATGTTGTCGAACACCCATTTCGCACCGTCGGGTCCCAGTCCGATGCAGCCGTGGGAGAGGTTCGTGACACCGATGTACGGCAGGGCCGAGTCGGTGGCCTGGTGGATGAACTCGCCGCTGGGTGTCAAGCGCGTGGCGTAGTTGACGTCAAGCTGTCCGTAGTAGGCCGGATCCCCCGGCTTGAGGCCGATGGTCGAGGCGTCCATGTGCTCTACCCGGTACTTTTCCATGAGCACCAAGTAGCCGCGCGCGGAAGGGAACCTGGTGTCGCCCATGGTGTCCGGCCACTCGCCCACTTGCTGATCGTTGACACTGACCGTGAACGTGTGGGCCACCGCGTCGGCCACCGCCACCTTCTTATCGCCGATCTTGAAGGTGTTCGTCTTGTTGAAGTTGCCGATCTGTCCGTTGCCGAAGTCCACCCCGAACAGCTTGAGGTCCACGGTGACGGTGCTGTTCGCCGCCCAGAAGTTCTCCGGACGGTAACGCACCATGGTGTCGCTGAACCAGTGGAAGGCCCCGACCTGGCCCGACGTGGAGGTCACCTTGATGGCCTTCTCGACGGCGGCTTTGTTGACCACGGGTTCACTGAACGTGAGCTGCAGTGGCTGCGCCACGCCTACCTTCGCCCCGTCCAGGGGGTACATGGCGGCGTCGGCCTCGTTCTGCGTGGAAACCGTCGTGAAGGATCCGGTCTTCGACGTCAGGCGTCCGGCCGCATCCGCAACGGTGTAATTGAAGGTGTAGGAGGAGTTGAACTCGAGGGGCGTGGATGCGGTCCAGCTCAGTCCATCCGGGGTCAACGCGCCATCAACGGTCTTGCCTTGGGCGCTTGTCAGGGACACCCTGACCAGGGTTCCGTCCTTGACGCTGATCGTGACGGGCGCAGCCGGGTTCACCTGTTTGGCCCCGCTCGCGGGCGAGGCAACAACCGTGGCAGGCTTCACGACGGGCAGCACAGCTGCCGCCTCGCTGCGTTCACCTGATGATCCCTCGGACTCGATTGCGGCGCTGGCCGCATGCGGGGCCACTGCGGCGAAAGTGCCGCTGAGCGCGGCAATGAGGCAGACAACCACGATCCAGGCGACCTTACGGAACCGGCTTCGCTTCGTCGGCGTCGGGCCCCAGTGCCCAGTGTCCAAGTGCGTCGTGTCCAAGTGCCGGGCACTGCCGCTGTCTTGCTCAACGTCGAAGAGCCGCGCAGCGTCCACATGCTCGAAAGTGTCCGCTTGCTCGCCGTCGGGATTAAGACCCATTCCTGTTTTCTCCAAAACTCACGCCCCCAAAAGACTCACGCCCCACAGCCGCATCCTAAAGGGTGCGGCTTGATATTGGCTGGGAGCGCGCCTCGGCGCGCCCCAGCCGGTGTACTCAGTACCGGTAGTGTTCCGGCTTGTACGGCCCGGCAACGTCAAGGTCCAGGTATTCCGCCTGTTCCTTGCTGAGCTCGGTTAGTTCCACGCCCAAAGCATCCAGGTGCAGGCGGGCGACCTTCTCATCGAGGATCTTGGGCAGCACGTAGACCTGGTTCGAGTATTCGCGCCTGGCCCCTGGGCCAGAGCCAGTCTGGTCCTTCTTGGTCCACAGCTCGATCTGGGCGATCGTCTGGTTCGCGAAGGAGTTGCTCATGACGAACGAGGGGTGGCCGGTCGCGTTGCCCAGGTTCAGGAGGCGCCCCTCGGACAGCACGATGATCGATCGCTCTTCGCGGCCGTCGGCCGCGGGGAACACCCACTCGTGCACCTGCGGCTTGATTTCCACTTTCTGGACGCCGGGGACCTTTGCCAGTCCGGCCATGTCGATCTCGTTGTCGAAGTGGCCGATGTTGCCCACGATCGCCTTGTTCTTCATGCGGAGCATGTCGGAGGCCATGATGACGTCCTTGTTGCCGGTGGTCGTGATGAAGATGTCGCCCTGCTCCAAGACCGAATCCAGCTTGGCCACCTGATAGCCGTCCATGGCTGCCTGGAGTGCACAGATGGGGTCGATCTCCGTGACGATCACGCGCGAACCCTGGCCGCGGAGCGCCTCAGCGGCGCCCTTGCCGACGTCGCCATAGCCGCAGACGACGGCGACCTTGCCGCCCATGAGGACATCCGTGGCGCGGTTGAGGCCGTCCGGCAGGGAGTGGCGGATGCCGTACTTGTTGTCGAATTTGCTCTTGGTCACCGAGTCGTTGACGTTGATGGCCGGGAACAGGAGCTTGCCCTGTTCGGCAAGCTGGTAGAGACGGTGCACGCCCGTGGTGGTTTCCTCGCTCACGCCACGGATGCCGGCCGCGATGCGGGTCCACTTCTTCGGGTCGGCGGCAAGGCTCTTCCTCAGCACGTCCAGGACGAGTGCATACTCTTCGGGATCGCTTTCCGTGGCGGTCGGCACGGCGCCTGCGGCTTCGAATTCGACGCCCTTGTGGACCAGCAGCGTTGCGTCGCCGCCGTCGTCGAGGATCATGTTGGGGCCCAACTCAGGGTTGGCGTCCGCGCCCGGCCAGCTGAGGATCTGCTCGGCGGTCCACCAGTATTCGTCGAGGGTCTCGCCCTTCCAGGCGAACACGGGAACACCCTGGGGATCCTCGATGGTTCCCTTGCCGACGACGACGGCGGCAGCCGCCTCGTCCTGCGTGGAGAAGATGTTGCACGAGGCCCATCGGACCTCGGCGCCGAGGGCCGTCAGCGTCTCGATGAGCACCGCGGTCTGCACGGTCATGTGCAGGGATCCCGCAATGCGTGCGCCCTTGAGCGGCTGGCTCGGACCGAACTCGGCGCGCAACGACATGAGGCCCGGCATTTCGTGCTCGGCCAGGCGAATCTGGTGACGCCCTGCTTCAGCCAGGGAGATGTCTGCAACCTTGTAGTCGAAAGTCATGGAAGTCCTTTGGAAGTACCGGATGGTCGAGTCAGGCGGGCTCAGGCGTGGCGGGGGCCGTCGTGTTGGCCTGCGTCGTGCTGGTCTGAGGCCGCGGCGTTGGCGGCTGCCAGCAGCTCCGGGGGCAGCAGCAAGGGGATTCCGTCCTGGATGGCATAGCGGAGCTTCTCACCCGAGGCGGAAGCGGCCGTCGTGACAAGTTCCTCGCCGTCCTGCTCCAGCGGGGACCCGGTGACAGGGCACCGCAGGATGGACAACAATTCAGGACTGACCTTTGGCATGGTTGAAGCTCCCTGGATGGCATCTCGCGGACGCCGCTGTGGACAGATATGGCAGCTTCCAGAGTACAACCCGGCGGCGCAGCGCACGGTGTCACAAAGCTTGTCATGCGAGAGCGGCGACACATAAGGCGACACACAGGGTAGTCCACAGGGCAGGGGACGCGCAGTGACTGTCGTCGAGGGGTCAGGAAGGATCGCGCAGGATGCGCAGGTGGCGCCTGGTTCCCTCTGCAGGGGCCGGTCCGTCAAAGGGTGTGCGGACTGCGCGTTGTTCCGGCGCGGCCGGGGCCGACGCGGCTTCACGCACGGCGTTCGCCAGGGCAAGCAGATCGTCCGGCCCGGGCTGAGGCGGTGAGGACGGCATGGCGAGCCTCATGACTTCCCAGCCCCGCGGCACAGTCAGCGATGCGGCATGCTGCGCGCACAGATCGTAGGAATGCGGCTCGGCATATGTCGCCAGCGGACCCAGCACCGCCGTGGACTCGGCGTAAACGTACGTCAAAGTAGCCACCGCGGATTGGCGGCAGGCTGATCTGGAACACTGACGGATTGCACCCACAACATCCCAGATTAGCCGCACTTCCCCGCGGCGCGGTGCATTGCCCCTTTGTGCGCATTATGTCGCGTTGGCGGAATCACGGGTCTAAAGTCGATATATGCAGTCACAGCACCACGTTCCGGGCTTCACAGTCCATTTGTCCGACACCGGGGACAGCCAGGAAACGACGGCGGCGGCCACGTCCGCACGCGGCTTCAGGGAGCGCCGCAGGAACCGCCACGGGCGGGGGCTGCGCGGGGAAATCATCCTTCCCAACCTTCCCGGCTACCGGACGCGTGCCGAGAAGTTCGACGACCTCGTACTCGATTCCGCGGAGCGGCTGCAGGATATGTGGGGCAAACGGCTCGACGGCGTGGCGTTCGCCGTCGACGAGATCCCGCCGAACCTTGAGCAGCTGGTGGCCGAGGGAACCGCGGCACCGCTCGGCTCATACACCCCGGCAGCCCACGGCGCGGGACCCGTCATCACCATCTATCGGCGCGTCGTCGAGCACACCACCGGCGGCCGCGAGGACCTTCAGGACCTGGTGCACGACGTCGTCGTCGAGTACACCGCCGAGATGCTCGGAGTGCCGCCGGAGACCCTGGACCCCGTTTACCGCCGTCGTTATCAGTAACCCAGCGTGACCTGTACTTTTTCGTGGCCCGCAGCGCCATCCTGGATGGTCAGGACCGAAACGCCAGGTTGATCGCCCTGGCCGAGGACGAGCGCGCCGTAGGCAGCGTCCCCTGACGCCGACACGATGTAGCCCGAGACCGCGGCGCCGTCGGACTTATCCGGAACGCCGATGACCGATGTGGTCCCCCCGGCGATGTCGACTGTTTGGGTCTTGTGTACCTTGCCGTCAGAGGTGACCGGCGTGTAGCTGACCGTGGCCCGGCCCGCCGGCACGCCGAAGCTGAGGAAGCGGGTTCCGCCTTGGGGCACCGCCATCACATGCTGGCTACCCAAGCGGACTGCTGCCGGAGACCAGGCGAAATCAACGGGATCCTCGGCCTTGAGCCCCCGCGTTACGCGGGAGGACGCTGCGAAGGAAACATCCGAAGTAGCGCTGACGGTATACATGCCGGCCGGGATCCCCGCGAGCGGCACTTCGGTAACCGAACCCGCTTTGGCGGTCACCGCTCCCCCTCCGGGCAAGGCGCGCTGGCCGTTCGGCCCGAACAAACGCACGTCCACGACGGCGTCCACCGGACCGGGGACCGTGATCTGCAAGGCCGGAACGACGTCGGCAAAACCGGGCTTGTCGGCGAGTGACTTCACGGCTGCCGGGTCCTGGACATCCACCCCGGTCATGACCTGGGCATCGGCGGCGCCGGCACCTGGAGTAATGAGCTCGACACCACCGGCGGTGAGGCCCCGGAGGACGCTCTGCTGGATGGTTGCCGCGACGGGGCCGCCGCTGCTGCGCAGATGCACCGAGAGCTGACCCTCGTTCGGGGCCAGTCCGGCCAAGTTGATGGACCGGGTGGCTCCAGGCGAAACCAGCAAGCCACGGCTGTCCGGGGCCTGGATCTGTCCATGGGCACCGAACAGCTCGAGATTCACGGTAGCCGGTGTGCCCGAGGCATTGCTGATGTTCAAAACCGCCGTTCGCCCCAGTGCGGTGTTTGCTCCCAGGAGCCATGCATCGTTGATCGGCTGCTGGCAGGGTGCCGCCGCCAGCCCGCGGAGGTCGCCGTCGCTCGCGGCGTAGCTCATCAAGCCCGCCACCGCGGCCTTCTGGCCACTGATGGGATCGGCGCCCACCACGGTGACGTCGCCCGCGGGCCTTTGGGCCACGACGCCGGCGTTCAGCACGGGAGGCCCAGACGCCGGGGCTTGGGCGGCAGCCGGAGGCTTGGCAATGTCGGCGATCGCGGAGCCCCCGAGCGAGGCGAGGTTGCTCCCCGGAACGGATCCGGCGGCGTCGCTGAGCACCACCGCATCCAGGAAGCTCTTTGCCGAACGCGAAACCGGGCTGAACTGGCTGTCGGTGCCCGCGGCGGTTCCTTCTGCAAGACGGGGAGGCGCCGGACACACTGCGGTTGTCCTGCCTGCCGGGACATCCACAAGGGACATGTCCAGCGTTTTGCTTCCCGACGGTGACGGCAGGATGGATGCTGCCGACACCATTCCTGCCCCTGCAGCGAGGAGCAACGTCGCGGAAAGAGCTCCCAACACAACGGCTTTGTTCTTGTTCTGGCCTTTGTTCTGGTTCCCGGCTTTGCGCTGGCCGCGCTTCCCTGACCCCGCTCTGAGCTCGGGTGCCGGGCCTTGGTTGTCAGACACTGCTGTACTCCTTACGGAGGGAGTTTTGTTCCTTCAGGAGGCCGGCTTTCGGCCTGCGGGCAGGCATGGGGATGGCCAGCAGGACGGTCAACCCAATCACTACGCCTTGCAGAATGCTGAGCAAAGGCTCCCACACTGTGGTGTATCGGATCTCGATCTGGCCGCCCGTAGAAGGCAAGGCGAAAGCTTGGGCCCATCCGGACGTCGTCGGGCTCAGTTGGCGGCCATCCAACCAAGCGCCCCAACCGGCGTCTGCCCGCTCAGCGAGCACTACCAGGCGTCCGTCCCCGCCCGCCGGGATGTCGCCGGCGGCAGAGGTTCCGAGGGAGGGCAAGAGGGCAACTACGGCACCCTTGGCATCCACCACCCTCACGCGGTGCGCCGTCTCGGCGTCGGCTGCGGCGGCTTGGTTGAGCGGCGTGACCCTCCAGAGCCAGCCGGAATCGGTCTTTCCCACAGCCACCAGGCCGGGGACGGAATCGATCCTGTTGGCCGTCAGCTGGGCAGCTGCGTCGGCTGACTTGAGAACCACGAATCCGGCACCGAGCTGCTCGAGGCCTGGCCGGGGATCTACGCCTGTTCCGGCGACAATCGTCGCTACGGCGTTCCGGATGGACGCGGTAGCGTCGTCGTCGGCCGCGACGCGTTCCTGTCCGGGTGAACCCACGATGGAACGGCCCGCGGCGACAGTGGAGAGCGAGTCCAATGTCGTCCCGGCGCCGCGCATGAGGGATGACGTGTAGCCACCGTTCTCACCGGCGGTGATGACCAGGGTACGGGTCTGTTCCGGCCCTTGGCCGTGGTCGACGGCGGTGGCCGGCAAGGTGCCTTGCCCTGAGGGCTGGACCAGTCGCGGCGTGCCAAGCGCGCCGCTGGCAGAAGGGGAAGTGTCTGCGCTGGCCAGGACATTCTGGGTTGCCCACAGGCCCATGCCGGCCAGGGGTCCGGCAACGAGGAGAAGCGTTGCTACAGCGGAAACGGCTCGCACTGCCGCGCGCTGGACCGTGCGGCCGTCTTCCGCCTTGGCTTTGATCCGGAGTAGGTTATCGGCGCCGATCAGCGCCGCCCCGAGGAACGCGAACCCGGCGGCCGAAACTGCCGGCCCCGTGAAAGGTGCCACCAGCAGGTTGCCGTCGACACCCGTTGCCACATGTCCGGCGAGCCACGCCCAGGCAAGGAGCAAAAGGGCCCCAGCCCAGAGGAAACGCGTGACGCGCGACCGCCTTCCGGGCACAAAGAGCGCGGCAATGGACAAGAGCAGGACCGGGGCAGCGAGCAGCAGGGCAAACGCCAGCGCCCAGGGAATACCCGACGGGCCGAATAGTGCCAAGCCGGCCAGTCCGCCGTTGACGTCGAATTTCAAGGGTTGGCCAAGCAATTGCTGCCACAAAGGTGCGGCTTCGAACCCCAGCGGGAGGCCCGGATCGGCGAGCAGGGTGCGGGGCCGTTCAAGGACCGAGAGGACGTACGGCGCAAAGAGCGCGGCGCTCGGAAGGAGTGACCACCAAATGGTCCGGCCGCGCCGACCCAAGGCGATGCCGCAAAAAACAATGAGTACTGCAAAGGGGGGCAGCAGGGACGGCGCAGAAGCCGTCACGACAGCGAGCACAAGGCCCGCCGCGGCAGCAGCCGTCCACGACGGAGTGCCGTTGACGCCCGGCTTCCCCGTCACCAGCTTGGTTGCGGCGTAGCCGAATGGCTGGATCCGATCGGGATTCAGTTGTCGGTCCAAAGCAGCGTCCCGCCCCAGGGCCGATCCAGTGGCCCGGAAGAGGGCCAGCACCAGCAGCGGCATCGCCACGTGGGCCAGGAGGGCTCCGGCCCTTCCTTGGTTCAAGGCGACTTGAAGGGCCGGCGCTCCAGCCCAGACCAGCGCGGCAATGAAACGGTAGCGGCGCAGCGTGGTCATCGCGCCCGAAGCAAACCAGGCGCCCAGGCCGGACAACGGCATGGCCAGCAACAACAGCCACACGATGGCTGTGCCGGAGGCGCCTCCTCCCATCAATGACACGAGCCACAGGATGTAGGCGAAGGGATCCCCGTGTCCGGGCAAGCCTGCACCCAGGCCGATCCACCACGTGGACGCAGACCGCCAGATGTCGCCTGCGGCAGACAACGGCAAGAGGCCTCCGCCCGTCACGCCGCCTGCCCCCACGAGCCCTGACAGCCCCACGATGGAAGCAGCCAGCGCAACAAATCCGGCGGCCACGGCGCCCGTGCCGATCCAACCCCGCTCATTCGTCGCGAGGGCCACGAAATCGTCGCCGGCGTCGCCGCTCGGTTCCGGAGCCAGCGAATCCGTCTCCTGGAATTCGTCTGCGCCAATCGCCTCGACGAGGGACCGGCGGTGGTCCCAAACCTCGCGCCGCGGAGTCTGCAGACCCTTGACCATTGACCGTGGCACGCGTCGCGTCCGGGCCGCGTTGAGCCTGGAGCGCCAAATCGCCCCGGGACGGACGAGCGCCGCAACGGTGGCGCCGAGCTGGGAAAAGCCGTGACCGGGCTCTTTGACGAGGATGCTCAAGATGAGTCTGACCATGCTCCCGAGCAACGCGCCGAACGCGTGCAGCGGAACTTTCCAGGACGATGCGTGGGTGAGCCTCAAATGGACCTGGCTCTTGCGTGCGGCCGCGGGTGTCGCCAGGCTGTGGGGACGGTGCTCGACATGGAACATGCGCGCCGCCGGAACCACCACAACCCTGTTGCCCGCAAGCCAGTTGCGCCAGCAGAAATCGACGTCGTCTCCCACGCCCGGAAGCGCGGGGTCGAAGCCGCCCAGCTGTTCCCAGGCATCGCGGCGGATCAGCATGCCTGCGGAATTCACCGCGAAAGTGTCCGTGCGCCCGTCGTACTGACCCTGGTCGAGTTCGTCGGCTTCAATGAGCGTCAGCCGTTCGGCCCATCGGCTCGTGGACAGGCCGGCGTCGATGAGCCTGCGTTCCGCATTCCAGGCCAACTGCTTACAACCGGCGACAGTGACCGAAGGGGCGCGCTCGACTGCCTGGAGCAGCTCGGCGAGTGCATCCGGAGCGGGAGCGGCGTCGTCGTGCAACAACCAGATCCACTCCACGGCTCCTGGCTCCTGCGAAGGTGGCGCCGAGCGGGCCAGGCCGGCCATGACGGCCGCACCGAAACCTACTTTGTGTTCGCCCGTGCTGGTGACATTGGCCTTGCCGAGGGCCCGCTGCAGCAACGCGGCGGACTTGTCGCGGGAGCCCGTATCAATGCCAATGGCGGCATCTGCCGGACGCGTCTGGTCCAGCAGAGCCGCCAGGGTTCTGGGGAGATAGTTACCGCCGTCATGCGAAACGACGACGGCGGTAACGTGTACTGCCTTGAGAATCAGACCGCTCGCTTCCTCAGCCTGCGGCGTTCACGCTCGGAGAGCCCGCCCCAGATACCAAAACGTTCATCGTTGGCGAGTGCGTATTCAAGGCACTGCGAACGGACATTGCACGCACCGCAAACCTTTTTGGCATCCCGGGTTGAGCCGCCCTTCTCGGGGAAGAACGCCTCCGGGTCCGTCTGGGCGCACAAGGCGTCCGTTTGCCAGCCAAGTTCGCCTTCGTCGTCGAAGTCCCCCTGGCGCGGAAGCCCGATCCATACCGGCTGTGCCGGGTTGTCGAGCGGACGGCGCAGCTCCATGGGAGGATCGTCAAGATCGTCCTCCGGATCTGCCGGCGCGCCTCCCACAAGAGCCTCGTGGGCAGCAAGAAAGGCTGTTGCCTCGTCTTCCAGCGACTCCCGAGTGGTCTCTATATAGCGGTCCGCCGCCTGCGGATCTGCCGGGTCAACATACCAATCCCCCGGAACTTCACGCGACCGGTACTTCACCGACGCATATTCCGCGACGACTGCATCTTCCTGGATACGCAACGCTTGCCCCATGGCGTCCCTCCTGATGTGTGCAGCTGCTGCCGTGCTCATTCGGTACTCGGTTATGTACCCGATACTCCCGCAGCGGCGTTCGATATCTAATTACACGTGTGTAACTACCGTGCCGTCAAGCCACGCCGGGATAATAATCAACTTTCCGTACTAACTGCGGTCACGCCACGCCCGCGACTTTTTCGCACCATCCGCACGGCTCCGCGGAAAAACGGAAGCGTCGACTCAATTAAAATGTATTTTCATTGAATTTCAGGGAAATTGATTGCCCCTGGAATGCCGCGCCATCGCCGCCGCCCAGCCCAATGTGGCGCAATTCACATGCTCCAGCGGCGGCCCGCGCGCCTCGTGGCAAGATGTAGCCATGAGCACCCCAGCGATGAACCTGATGGCAGCCCTGCGTTCCGGACACGCCACATCCCCCCGACTGACTTGGTACGGGCCGGACGCCGAACGGGTGGAGCTTTCAGGCCGGGTCCTGGACAATTGGGTGGCCAAGACCAGCAACCTGCTTCAGGACGAGTTCGACGCCGAACCGGGCATGAGCCTTCGCCTGGACCTCCCGGCCCATTGGAAGTCCCTCGTGTGGGCGCTGGCCGGGTGGCAGCTGGGGATGGAGCTGGTGCTCGACGGCGGCAGCGCCGACCTGCTTGTCACGGACACTCCCGACGTCGGTGCGGGAGCCGGCTTCGACGCCGTCGTCGCCGTGCCGCTCGCTGCACTCGCAATGCGCTGGCCGGGAGAACTGCCGGTCGGCGTCGTCGACTACGCGGCTGAGGTGCGCTCCCACGGTGACGTGTTCATGGCGCACGCCGAACCGGACGCCGCACTGCCGGCCCTGCGCCGCCCTGAAGCCGGACACTCGCACGGCGAATTGCTGGACGGCTTCGCCAAGGAGCATGACGCCGGCGTACGCCTGCTGGTCCGCGCGGCCGACGGCTTGGAGTCGGCCCTCGCGGACGCGCTGGGTGCGTGGAACAAAGACGGTTCAGTTGTCCTCGTGCACCCGGACGTTGACGTCACCCAGCACCTGCTGGACAACGAGCGCGTCAGCGGCGCTTGACCGCGTCTTCGCCCTCATCGGAGTCAGCCGCGGTGCTAGCGGAATGCATCGCCTTGGCCTTGGCCTTATGGTGGGCTTCGATGATCTCGTGGTCATGCGAGAAAGCCGGCTCTTCGTCGAGTTCCCTGTTGAACACCAGGAAGCGGTAAGCGAAGAATCGCACTACAGTGGCGACGAGTATGCCGACGATTCCGGCAGCGAACAGGACGTTCTTGTCCTGGATGTTCATGCCGTATTTGGCGATGGCGGTCAGGCCTGTGGAGATTCCGATGCCAATGCCGTTGATGATGATGAACATGACGAACTCGCGCACCACGTTCGCCTGGCGGCGGTGGCGGAATGTCCAGAAACGGTTTGCGATCCAGGAGAACACGGTGGCCACGGTGGCGCCGACGAAACGGGCCTTGGCCTCACTGTCCGTCATCGGGCCGTGCATGAGATAGTAGGTCAAGCCGTTATCTATGACGAACGCAACACCGCCTACAGCGCCGAACTTCGCTACTTCGCGCCAAAAGAGCGAGGCGAGCCCGCGGATGCGATCTGCAAGTGTGTTGATCATGACCCTCCATGGCCGTTGTTCTAGGGGGCCGATGGGCCGAAGGCTCCATTTTAGCTCCGATTCCTTGGAGCTTGCCGAATTATTCCGCGCCGGCGGCCTCGAGCCGGGTTCCCAGGACCCGGCGGCGGGCAGAATCTGGGAACCAGCTGCTGGTTCGGTAGGCTGAACCTTGTGACTTTTCCTGTAATTGGCGTGGTGGGCGGCGGACAGCTCGCACGAATGATGGCCCCGGCCGCAACTGCTCTCGGCTTTGAACTCCGGGTCCTTGCCGAAGGTGAGGACGTTTCCGCGGTCCAGGCCGTGGCAACGGCTCCCATTGGCGACTACAAGGACCTCGCCGCCCTTCTTGAGTTCTCGGAGGGCTTGGACGTCATGACGTTCGACCACGAGCACGTCCCCACCGAGCACCTGAGGGCGCTGATCGAGGCCGGAGTCAACGTCCAGCCGGGCCCCGATGCCTTGATGCATGCGCAGGACAAACTCGTGATGCGCGCCGCGATCGACCGCTTGGGACTCCCCAATCCGGCGTGGGCTGCGGTCCGCGGCGTCGAAGACCTTATCGCTTTCGGCGAGCAGACCGGCTGGCCGATTGTCTTGAAGACCCCCCGCGGGGGCTATGACGGAAAGGGCGTGCGCATCGTCCATTCCGCCGAGGACGCACGCACCACAACGGACTGGTTCGAAGCCATGAGCCCGCTATTGGCCGAAGAGAAGGTTGACTTCAGCCGCGAGCTTTCCGCGCTCGTTGCAAGGACCCCCGACGGCGAATCCCGCGCCTGGCCGGTAGTCCACACCGTCCAGGTGGACGGCGTCTGCGACGAAGTGATTGCGCCGGCCCAGGACATTCCCGTGGAAGTCGCTGCGGCAGCCGAAGAGGCAGCGCTGCGAATCGCCAATGAACTCGGAGTCACGGGCGTCATGGCTGCGGAGCTCTTCGAAACGCCCGGCGTCGGAGTCGGGTTCCTGGTCAACGAACTCGCCATGCGGCCGCACAACACCGGCCACTGGACGCAGGACGGCTCCGTCACGAGCCAGTTCGAACAGCATTTGCGCGCAGTCCTCAACCTCCCCCTGGGTGCCACCGATGCCCTGGGCGCGGTGGTGGTCATGAAGAACTTCCTGGGCGGCGACAACCAGGATCTCTACAGCGCCTACCCCAAGGCCCTCGCCTACGAACCTGCTGCAAAGGTCCACTGCTACGGCAAGTCCGTGCGGGCCGGCCGCAAGATCGGGCACGTGAATCTCGTCGGCAACTCGACAGCGGACGTCGACTCCATCCGACGCCGGGCCACCGTAGTGGCCGATATCATCCGCGACGGCCGCATGCCGGCCGAGACCACCTCAGAGGAGACCTCATGAGCACAGAAAACATGGATGCCGGAAACGCGGGCGCTGCGAACGCCGCCCCGATCGTAGGCCTCGTCATGGGCTCCGACTCCGACTGGCCTGTCATGGAAGCAGCGGCGGACGCCCTGGCCGAGTTCGGCATCCCCTTCGAAGCCGACGTCGTCTCCGCCCACCGCATGCCCACGGAAATGATCCGTTACGGCCAGAACGCCCATGAGCGCGGCATCCGCGTCATCATCGCCGGAGCAGGCGGCGCCGCCCACTTGCCGGGCATGCTCGCCTCTGTCACCCCGCTGCCCGTCATCGGCGTCCCGGTCCCGCTGAAAACCCTTGATGGCATGGATTCCTTGCTGTCCATCGTGCAGATGCCCGCCGGCGTTCCCGTGGCCACGGTTTCCATCGGCGGAGCGCGCAACGCCGGTCTCCTGGCAGTGCGCATGCTGGCGTCCGGAACCGACGAGCTGGCCGTCCGGCTTCGTGGCGAGCTGCTCGAATTCGCCCGGGAGCTGAACAACACCGCTACCGAAAAAGGGGCCAGGCTCCGCGACAAGGTCGCCGAAGTCTTCTCCACCGCGAACGTCTCCGCCCGCAGCAGCCGCTAAGAGCCTGGGCAGCCGCCAGAAGGTCATCCCCGGCACTCCCGAATGAACCCTCCGCAATGACAAGGATCCCCTACCGTGTACCAGCTTGAGAATGTTCTCCGCCCCTATGCATGGGGATCGACGACGGCGATCGCCGCTCTGCTGGGAAGGCCCGCCTCGGGCGGTCCGGAGGCAGAGTTGTGGATCGGAGCGCACCCGGACTCGCCGTCCGTGGCCACCCGTCCGGATGGGTCTTCGGTCGCCTTGGACGCCCTGATCAACGTGGATCCCGTGCACTTCCTTGGTGAAACGAGCGTGGCTGAATTCGGTCCCCGCTTGCCGTTCCTCACCAAGCTCCTTGCAGCCGACAAGCCCCTGTCCTTGCAGGTCCACCCTCGCCTGCAGCAGGCCAGGGACGGCTTCGCGAAGGAAAATGCCGCGGGTATGGCAGCGAACGCACCCGAGCGCAACTATCGCGATGACAACCACAAGCCGGAGATGATCTTCGCGCTGACCCCGTTTCACGCCCTCTGCGGTTTCCGTCCCGCGGCCGATTCGCAGCGTGTCTTCGAGCACCTCGCGAACCTCCTGGATCTTGCCGCCGTCGACGTTCCTGATGTCATCACCGGAGTCATCGCGGACCTTTCCGGGTCCGATGAGCCCTCGGCACTCAAAGCTGCGTTCACCCGGCTGATTACCGGCGGGGATGCCGTCTCCGCCGCGACGGACCAGGTGGTTTCCATCCTGAAATCGGGCGCGCCGATGGGTCAGCACGCTGCGGAGCTCTCCGCCTTGGTGGACATCAACAGTGAATTCCCGGGCGATCCCGGTGTCCTGATTTCCTTGCTCTTGAATCTTGTCTTCCTGTCCCCGGGCGAATCGGTGTACCTGCCGGGCGGAAACGTCCACGCCTACCTGAAAGGCCTCGGAGTGGAGGTGATGGCGGCTTCGGACAACGTGCTCCGTGGCGGGCTCACCCCTAAGCACGTCGATGTCCCCGAGCTCCTGAAGACCATCGAATTCGCTTCCCTCGGCGTACCGCGCATCGAACCCAGGACCTCCGGATTCGGCCAGGATCTCTATGTGCCGCCCTTCAAGGAATTCCAACTCCAGCGCATCGAGTTGGCTCCCGGAGCGGAACCCGTGCCGATGGCCCAGGCCGGTCCCGCCGTCGTCGTCGTGGTTTCGGGTTCCGTGGTGCTCGACTCCCCCAAGAGCGAGCTCGCCGTGGAGCGCGGCGGGAGTGCATTCATCCCGGCATCCGAAGAACCCGTCATGGTGCACCCGGTTGCCGGCGCAACGGGAACCAGCGTCGCCTTTGCTGTCACAACAGGCCTGGGGAACTAGAGCGTGGAGTACTTCCTGCAGACGCCCGCATGGGCGTCCTTCCAGCGATCCCTCGGCCGTACCGTGCATGAGGAGTCGGGCCCGGGCTGGCGTTTCCTCGCTGTGGAGGAAAAGAACCCGGCAGGCAAGGTCATTTACACGCCTTACGGACCCGTGGCCGATTCGCTGGAGGCCTTCGACGAAGCCCTAGGCGCACTCGTGGCGATCGCGCGCCGGAGCCGGGCGGTGTTTGTCCGGATGGAACCGGTCACTGCCGGGTTCGAAGCCACCGAAGCCGGTGCGATCCTGCGGGGACGCGGCCTGCAGCCGGCGCCGTCCAACCAGCAGCCGGAATTGAGCTGGATTGTGGATCTGGACGGCGATTTCAAGGACGTCCTCGCGGGCATGAAACCCACCAACCGGAACCTGTACCGCAACATCCACAAGAAGGGTGTCACCTTCCGGTCCTCGCAGGATCCTGAAGACATCTCAGTGCTTCTCAACTTCCTGCACATGACTGCCGCACGCAACGGCTTCAAGCCCCAGAGCGACGACTACCTCGACTCGGTGGCCCGCTCCCTCATGCCCGCCGGTGCCGCCACCCTGTTCATCGCCGAACTCGGGGGCGAGCCCATTGCCGCAGCCCTGGCGTACGACTCCGTCGACACGCGCACCTACGCCCACGCGGCGCTCGATGACACGCACCGCAAGCTCAGCGCGGGCATTCCATTGCTCGTGACGCTCATGGCGGACGCCAAGGACAAGGGGCTCAAGCACGTCGACCTGTGGGGCGTGGCCCCGGAGGACGAGCCTGACCACAAGTGGGCCGGATTCACCGCCTTCAAGAAGTCCTTCGGCGGCCGTGAAATAGCCTACCCAGGCACGTGGGACCTTCCAGTCAACAAGTTCCGCTACGGCGCCTACCAAGTGGCCCGGAAACTGCGCGAAAAGCTCCGCTAGGGTTCCTTCGCAGCCCCCGCGCGAACTGGCACCAGATGCCCTCAAAATCCGATTTTGCGGGCATTTGCTGCCAACTCGCGGCCAACCCACAGCGCCCGGCGGACTTTCGCTACCACTTCCGGCCGGGGCCCGAGCAAATCGTCATGGTGGACCCGGACTTCGCGCCAACCCAGCCGTTCCGTTAACGCCTGGCGCCTGATGTCCCTCCGGTATTGCTCAGCTTCTCCATGATGCCGCCCGTCGTATTGGAGGGCCACCCGCTCCGTGAGGTATGCGGCATCGGGCCACACAGCGGGGGCACCCCACTCATTGAAGATGACGTGATTCAGCGTGGGCTCAGGCAAACCAGCATGCAGCAATATGAGGCGCATTTGCGTTTCCTGCGGCGAATCCGCGCCGACTCGAACGAGATCCAGGGCCAGCCGGGCCTTGCGGACGCCGCGCATTCCTGGATGGGCTTTGACCATTGCCTTCAATTCGTCAACGGTCGCCAATGCCTGACGCGGCCTGGGATGGTTTTCGCCGTGCTCGACGACGATCGAGTCGCCCGCCGCGATAATGTCATCGATACTCATCACATGGGCCAAGTCCAGCCACGTACGCGCAGGCGAGGTAAGCCGGACGCCGTCGAGCATCATCACTTCACCCGGTTTGAACGTCAATTGGTGCCCAACAACGTTGCGTCTCCGCGGTTTCCAATTCTCACTGGCTCGGGCGAGGTGAATCCGCCAGTCCGCTTCGAGTTCTTTGGACAAACTCATGCCATGGATCCGCGCCGCGGAACCATGGCTCAGGCAGCACTCTGGATCGAGCTCGGTGTAACCCCGTAAATGCTCCGCCACCGTCCCGGTGCTGTGCAGCGGCAGGCGCAGTCCCCTCGACAACGTGACAATGCCCTCACGGCGCAGTTGCTTCGGGCTCAGTCCGAGGCTCTTAGCGGCCGACGCCGGAAAGGAACCGTTTGGAAGCTGCGGGGGCATCGGTGTCCGGGACATGCTCAATTCTTGCCCGGCTTCAAGCCCTAAGTTGAGTTATCCACAGGACGGATTCCGCGGCTTAACGCGAACTGGCAGCAAATGCCTCCAAATCTCGATTCGGAGGGCATTTGCTGCCAGTTCGCGCTGGGAGGTGGGTCCTACTTGCGGGCGTAGCCCTCCCACTTGCTGGCTTGGTGCTCGCCGTCGACGAAGCGGATGGTGCCGGACTTGGAGCGCATCACGATGGACTGGGTCAGGACCTTGTCCTTCGAGTAGCGAACACCCTTGAGGAGGTCGCCGTCGGTGATGCCAGTGGCTGCGAAGTAGCAGTTATCGCTAGTGACGAGGTCGTTCGTCGAGAGGACGCGCTCGAGGTCGTGTCCGGCGTCGATGGCCTTCTGCTTCTCGTCGTCGCTCGTGGGCCACAGGCGGCCTTGGATGACACCGCCGAGGGACTTGATGGCACATGCTGCAACGATGCCTTCCGGGGTGCCGCCGATGCCCATCAGGGCGTCAACGCCGGTGCCGGAACGCGCGGCTGCAATGGCGCCTGCTACGTCGCCGTCCATGATGAACTTGGTGCGCGCACCGGCTTCGCGGATTTCCTCCACGAGCGGACGGTGGCGGTCGCGGTCCAGGATCATGACGTTGAGCTGGTTGACCTTGACGCCCTTGGCCTTGGCGATCAAGTGCAGGTTCTGCTTCACCGGCAGGCGCAGGTCCACCATGTCGGCGGCTTCGGGGCCTGTGACGAGCTTCTCCATGTAGAACACGGCGGAGGGATCGAACATGGTGCCGCGTTCGGCCACTGCCAGGACCGCGAGGGCGTTGTTGATGCCCAGGGCAGTCAGTCGGGTTCCATCGATCGGGTCGACGGCGACGTCGCACTCCGGCCCGGTGCCGTCACCGACGTGCTCGCCATTGAAAAGCATGGGCGCTTCGTCCTTTTCACCTTCGCCAATGACAACGACGCCGTTGAAATGGACGGTGTGGAGGAAGGAGCGCATGGCGTCGACGGCGGCGCCGTCCGCCTTGTTCTTGTCGCCGAATCCAACCCAGTGGCCGCCTGCAATCGCGGCGGCTTCGGTAACCCGGACAAGTTCGAGGGCCAGGTTGCGGTCCGGCTCATCGGTCCCGACGGCGAGCGCCGACGAAATCGTGGAATACTTCTGGGACATTGGCGCTGGAGACACGTGAACCTCTTCTTCGATGACGCGATTCGTGGGACCAGGAATGGCTGGGCTTGTCGGCCTGAATGATTCCTCTAGAAGAGATCATAGTCGGGGCGGGGCGCCGCGGTCATGGGATGACCAAGTCCCGGAACGTCCCTTGCGCGGACCGGCCGATGTGTATTAGCCGCTTGGATAGGAGACTATTGAAGCGTGAGTGAAACGCAAGACAAAGCAATTGCCGCCGCCCCCTCCGGCAGCGAAGGCGCGGGCGCAGCTGGTGCCGGCGATGCCGGTCAGCCTGCGGTCAAGCCCGTAATCGCGGCCAAAGCAGCAAAAAGGGCCAACGCGTCGGTCATTGGCATGCTCATCGCGTTGCTCCTCTGCGTGCTGGCGTTCCTGCCGATCGTGCTCATGAATCCGGCCCCAAAGAGCAACGGTTACAAGCCCAACGTCGATGTGGCCGCAACGGCTGCGAACGCGAAAGATGTGGCGGGTTTCACACCGGTGGCGCCGGACACCGGCGACACATTTAGTCCGAACTACGCCCGCTGGGTATCCGGAGCCGGCGATGGCGTACCCACGTGGGAAGTCGGTTACGTGACTCCCAAGCAGGCCTTCATCGGAATTGTCCAGACCCGCAAGGCCAATCCGACCTGGATTTTCCAGCAGGCCGGCAGCGCTCCGGTGACCGGCACACGAAGCGCCGGCGGCCACGACTGGGAACTCCATGACACGGCCAAGGGCAACCGCAGCATGGTCCTGAACTACCGCGGCACCACGATCATCCTGAGCGGCAGCGCAGGACTGGACGAGTTCTCCACCTTGGCCGCAGCTGTGGTCAAGGCAATGGATGCAGCTCCTGTCGCTTCCGCCGACGCGAGCACGAAGCCGGGCGACACAGTTTCGCAGCCTGCTACCTCAAAGCCGTAAAGTAGCGCCGTGGCTACTTATCTGACTCCTGCCCTTGCCTGGCGCCGTCTGCGCGAAGGAAACGAACGCTTTGTCGCCGGGGAGTCCTTGCATCCCAACCAGGATGCTTCCCGCAGGCATTCCCTGGTCGAGGACCAGCACCCCTTTGCCGTGATCTTCGGTTGCTCGGATTCCCGCCTGGCCGCGGAAATCATCTTCGACCTCGGCCTGGGCGATGCCTTCGTGGTCCGCACCGCCGGTCAGGTGATCGACGACGCGGTCCTCGGTTCGCTGGAATACAGCATCTCCCAGCTGCATGTCCCCCTCATCGTGATCCTGGGCCACGACAGCTGCGGCGCAGTGACCGCGACCAAGAGTGCCGTGGAGACCGGTGAAATGCCCGCAGGTTTCATCCGTTCACTCGTGGAGCGCATCACGCCTTCCGTGCTCACCGCGATGCGCAACGAGCAGACGGACGTCAACGAGATGGTCGTGGAGCACGTCAAGCAGACGGCCCGCCGCCTGGCCGACAGTTCCCGTGTGATTTCCGACGCGATCGACGACGGCCGGGCCGCCGTCGTCGGGCTTTCCTACAAACTGGACGAAGGCCGCGCGGCGCTGGTTTCCGGGATCGGCAAGCTCTAGGCAGGATGCCGGGCAGCCCCCGAAGGGGCGGCACACAACGGCCGTAGCTTTGCCTCGCCGGTTTTCGGTCAAGCGGCTGCTCGCCATAAGCTAGGCCCATGACTTCCACTCAAGAATCCAACACGGCCGAGTTCCGTATTGAACATGACACGATGGGCGAAGTTCGCGTTCCTGTGAACGCCCTGTACCGCGCCCAGACGCAGCGCGCCGTCGAGAACTTCCCGATCTCCGGCAAGACGCTTGAGCGCGCACACATCGAGGCCTTGGCACGCGTCAAGAAGGCCGCGGCCCTGGCGAACGCTGAATTGGGAGTGCTCGACGGCGAGCTCGCCGAGGCGATTGCCAGCGCTGCCGATGAGGTTGCCGCCGGAAAGTACGACGGCGATTTCCCCATCGACGTCTTCCAGACCGGTTCGGGTACATCGTCCAACATGAACACCAACGAGGTCATCGCCGAGCTGGCAACGCGCGCCCTCGCGGCCGCCGGGAGTGACAAAGTTGTCCACCCCAACGACCACGTCAACGCTTCGCAGTCCTCCAACGACGTCTTCCCGACGTCGGTCCACGTCGCGGCGACGTCGGCCCTGATCAACGACCTGATCCCGGCCCTCGAGTACCTGGCTGCTTCCCTGGACCGCAAGGCCGTGGAGTTCAAGGACGTCGTCAAGTCCGGGCGCACCCACCTCATGGACGCCACTCCGGTGACCTTGGGCCAGGAGTTCGGCGGCTACGCCGCGCAGGTCCGCTACGGCGTCGAGCGCATCAACGCCGCCCTCCCCCGCGTCGCCGAGGTCCCCCTGGGCGGAACCGCGGTCGGCACCGGCATCAACACCCCGGAGGGCTTCCCGGAGCGCGTCATCGAGCTCCTCGCGGCCGACACGGGCCTGCCGCTGACCGAGGCGCGCGACCACTTCGAAGCGCAGGCCAACCGCGACGGCCTCATCGAGGGCTCCAGCCAGCTGCGCAACATCGCCATCTCCTTCATGAAGATCAACAACGACCTCCGCTGGATGGGTTCCGGCCCCAACACGGGACTCGGCGAGATCTCCATCCCGGACCTTCAGCCGGGCTCGTCGATCATGCCCGGCAAGGTCAATCCGGTCATCTGCGAAGCATCGATCATGGTCTGCGCCCAGGTCATCGGCAACGACACCGCCATCGCGTGGTCCGGTACCAACGGCGCCTTCGAGCTCAACGTCGGCATCCCCGTCATGGCCGCCAACCTGCTCGAATCCATCCGCCTCCTGGCCAACACCAGCCGCGTCATGGCCGACAAGATGATCGATGGCATCACGGCCAATGTGGAGCGCGCCCGCTTCCTGGCCGAGGCTTCCCCGTCCATCGTGACGCCGCTGAACAAGTTCATCGGTTACGAAGCCGCGGCAAAGATCGCCAAGAAGGCCGTTGCGGAGGGCTTGACCATCCGCGAAGCCGTGATCTCCCTCGGCTACCTTGAGCGCGGCGAACTGACGGAAGAGCAACTCGACAAGGCCCTCGACGTCACCACCATGACCCGCCCGGCCCACAAGGCCTAGCTTCCCGCCAGCCCGACTGGCCAGCCCGACGGCGGCCCGCACCTTC
>NZ_BAABKK010000018.1:128529-142056 GCF_039543785.1 Arthrobacter gyeryongensis | reverse complement strand
CACGGAAGGTGCCGGCCGCCGTCGGCGTTTCCGCTCACGGGGAGGCTTATTGCACTTTTTGACAATAAGTGCAAAACTTTACTTTGTGGAAAATAGTGCAATTACTGACGGCGGACTCCGGGAGCGCAAGCGCGCTCAGACCCGCGCGGCGATTTCCGCCATCGCAAGGTCCCTGACCGCCCAACGCGGACTCAACGGTTTCACGGTGGAGGAAGCCTGCGAACAGGCCGGGATTTCTCGGCGGACGTTCTTCAACTACTTCCACACCAAAGAAGACGCGGTGATCGGCTCGTTCTCCGACGAGCTTCCCGAAGAGGCGCTGGAGGCCTTCCACCGCAACCCCGCCCGTGGGATCGGCACGATCTCCGACTCGCTGTTGTCCGCACTGCGCCGCTTCACCCTGGCCGTCCTCGAGCGGTCCACCGTCAGCCCATCGGAGATCCGCCAGCTCATCGCGGCAGTCACGGCCGAGCCCCAGCTCCTGGGCCGGTTGACCCGCGAAGGCGAAGTCCGCGAGCGCCAGTTCGCCGAGCTCATCGCCGCCCGGGAAGGCCTCACCACGGACCACCCCGAGATCATCATGGCCGCCGCGGTCTTCGGCGCGGTCACCAAGAAGACGAGCAAACAGTTCTTTTCCGAAGAGAACACCGAGCCCTACCGCGAACTGCTGGACCGGAACCTCAACGCAGCCCGTACGCTCTTCGCCCAAGCGCTGGACACCAACCCCGCCGAACCCCAGAAGGACCAACCGTGAGTACCACTCTCAAGACCAAAGCGGCCGCACCGCTGCTCTTGACCCAGAGAAGGATCTGGATCATTTTCTCGGCGCTCATCGCCGGAATGCTGCTCTCCAGCCTGGACCAGACCATCGTGTCCACGGCCATGCCCACGATCGTCGGCAAGCTCGGCGGCGTGGAGAACCAGGCCTGGATCACCACGGCCTACTTGCTGGCCACCACCATCGTCATGCCGATCTACGGCAAGTTCGGTGACATCCTGGGCCGGCGGAACCTCTTCCTGATTGCCATCGGCTT
The DNA here is from genome assembly GCF_039543785.1 of Arthrobacter gyeryongensis. Classification (NCBI taxonomy): domain Bacteria; kingdom Bacillati; phylum Actinomycetota; class Actinomycetes; order Micrococcales; family Micrococcaceae; genus Arthrobacter; species Arthrobacter gyeryongensis. Next base: position 141,022 of record NZ_BAABKK010000018.1, on the reverse strand, counting down.
GTTCACCGCAGCCTCCATCGGTTGCGCCTTCGCCACCGACTTCTGGGGCTTCGTGATCTTCCGCGCCATCCAGGGCCTGGGCGGCGGCGGGCTGATGATCCTGTCGCAGGCCATCATCGCGGATATCGTGCCTGCCAAGGAACGCGGCAAGTACATGGGCCCCCTTGGTGCCATCTTCGGCCTCTCCGCCGTGGCCGGTCCGCTCCTGGGCGGCTTCTTCGTTGATCACCTGACGTGGGAATGGGCCTTCTACATCAACATCCCCGTCGGCATTGCGGCGTTCACGATCGCTTGGTTCACGCTCACCCTGCCGAACAAGAAGGCCGAAAAGCGCATCGACATCCTGGGCGTGCTGCTGTTGTCCGCTGCCACGGCCTGCTTGATCTTCTTCACCGACTTCGGCGGCAAGAAGGACCAGGGCTGGGACTCCCCGCTCACCTGGGCCTTCGGCGCCGGCATGGTGCTTGCTGCCTTCCTCTTCGTCCTTGTGGAGCGTAAAGCCGAAGATCCCATCATTCCCTTGAGCCTGTTCAAGAACCGGATCTTCATCAACGCAACGGCCATCGGCTTCACCCTGGGCCTGGGCATGTTCGCCGCCATCGCCTTCGTGCCGACGTTCCTCCAGATGTCTTCCGGCACCTCGGCCGCCGTCTCCGGCCTGCTCATGCTGCCGATGATGGTTGGACTCATGGGTACGTCCATCTACTCCGGTATCCGCATCTCCAAGACCGGCAAGTACAAGATGTTCCCGATCCTCGGCGCGAGCCTCACGATCGTTGCCATGTTGTGGCTCACCACCCTCACGGCGGCAACTCCGATCTGGGTCATCTGCATCCAGCTCTTCATCTTCGGCGCGGGCCTGGGCCTGATCATGCAGGTCATCGTCCTGGTGGTCCAGAACGCGGTTCCGGCCGGGCAGATCGGCACGGCAACGAGCACCAATAACTACTTCCGCGAGGTCGGGGCTTCGTTGGGCGTGGCCGTTTTCGGCTCGATCTTTACCACGCGGCTGGCCGAGTCCCTCACCAAGGCATTCACAGGCGCGGGGGCTTCTGCTGCACAGGCTGCGCAGTCCACCAGCAAGCTTGATCCTCAGACGCTGGCCCAACTGCCGGTTCAGGTCAAGGACGCCATTGTCAACGCCTACGCCGATTCACTGGCACCCGTGTTCTGGTACCTGATCCCGTTCATCGCCATCGCCCTCGTGCTCGCGATTACCCTCAAGCAGATCCCGCTCTCCGACACTGCCGGAATGGTGGCCCGGGGCGAGGCAGTCGGGGGTGAGGAGGCGGAACGCCTTGAGCTCGCCCGGCGCTAACGCCAGGACATGCCCGGCCTTCGCTCGGACCAGTGGACATATGGGGAATATGCCCACTGCCCGGATGCAAAGCCGGGCATGTCCACCGGGCCGGGCGTTTGGCTTAGGCTGGAACCCATGAGTTCAGAGCCCGAAGAATCCGCGAACATCAGCCCGGCCGTTCGATGGGGATTAGGGGCGGTCCTTTTCGGGCTTCTGGCCGTCTCCATAGCCTCCGCCAAGGCCGAATGGTGGACCCTCGTCGGCGCAATTGCTTGCGGTGCCGCGGCGTGCCTCTTTGCTGCCCGCGCGATCCTCGCGGCCCGTCAATCGCGCTGATACGCGACGGCGGAGCCCGGCTCCAACGCCAGTCGGATGGTTTCGCGGTGACCGGCGCTGATCTCAGGCAACTCGTCGAGGGCAAACCAGCCGACGGCGATTGACTCGTCGTCGTTGACGCGGGCCTCCCCCGAGACATAACGGCATTTGAAGGCAATATCCAGGAAGTCGCACACGTCTCCGTTGGGATACGTAACCGGGCCGATCACGCCCACCGCGAGGATGCGCTCGGTTTCGGCCACAACTGCAGTCTCCTCGAAGATCTCGCGGAGCAAACCGGGGGCCGGGTGCTCCCCCGGTTCCAGCATTCCGGTGATCAAGGTCCACCGGCCGTTGTCGGCCCGTTGGCACAGCAGGACCCGGTTCTCGTCATCCAGGACTACGCCCCGCACGCCGGGTAGCCACAGCGGGTCGTTGCCGATCTTCTCGCGGATTTCCCGGATGAATTCCGGGATCGCCACGGCCTAGCCCGCTTCCGTTGAAACAGCCATCATCAACAAGAGCACTGCCTCCCCTTCCGGATCGGATCCGCCAGTAGGGCGAGTATCCCACCGGCGATGCCCGAATGACAGCGGACAAGGCTGCTCAAAACGGCCGCCTCTCGCTCCGCCTTGTTCACGGCTCCTCACGCCGGCAGGGCAAACATCGCCGCGGCGGCACCGGCCAGCATGAACGGCCCGAATGGTATGGATGATTTCAGGGTTCCTCGCCGGGCGGCCAGGACTCCAAGGCTCCACAGTCCGCCGAAGAGGAACGCCGCAAACGTTCCTGCGAAAACGTGCGCCCAACCCAGATAGCCAAGGTACAGTCCGAGGACACCAGCCAATTTGACGTCGCCGAAGCCCATCCCGGGCGGGTAGACCAACCGCAGGATGAAGTAGAACACCCAAAGCACTGCTCCCCCGGCCACGATTCCCAAGGCGGGCACCCCCAGGAAGGAGGCGCCGCCGTCGGGCGCGGACCCTGCCGCTCCGGCGCTAAGATTCGCTGCCGCTCCGCTGGACAGGGTGACAGCTGCCGCTGCGCCGAGCAGCAATACACCGGCGATGGCATAGGACGGGAACACGATCCGGTTGGGCAGCAGGTGGTGACGGACGTCGATCACCGTGAGGCGGGCAGCCATCACCGCAAAGTACACGCAAGCTGCGAGCAGCAGCCAGAACGCCGGGACACTGGTCCACCACAATTCGCCGAGTCTTCGGATCACCCTCGGATGTTATCGGTTTTCTCAAAGCTGCGCCGGTCACGCACCCTTAGACTGTGGATATGGGGCGTTACAGTGCAGAAATCCAAGGCAATTCCGACGCCGACATGTCCTCCACCTTCCGAAACCTCTGCCGTTCCTCCCCGTGGAAATGGACCAGCCTGAGGTTCGAATACCGGGACCGGCCGGGCAACGCGGATGCCACAGTGCGTGCATGGCTGCGCCGGCCGGGAGCGCTTCGGCTCGAAACCGTCGATGGCGCGTTGCTGCATAGCACCACGGGCATCAACGACTCCCGCGACGGGCTTTACCTCGGTTCCAAGCGCAAGTCGTGGCTGTTGCCGGCCCACTTGGTCACCCCCGTTTACGACTCCGCGGGCTTGGTCCGCCGGCGCCCCGAAGCGGCCTACGGCGAACCGTCGTTCGGGAACGGTCGGCTCGCGGCAGCCCTCGATCCTGTCGAGCTCGCCGGGAACGCTCCCGTGCCGATGGAGTTTCCCGAGTCCAACCGGGTGTCGTTCGGGCCCATCCGGGAAGTGGATCACGAAGGGCGCCCGGCCCTCGAAACCATCGCGACGCCCGGATCGAGCTACGTGGCGTCTGATGCGGCGACGCCGCTCTGCTTCCCCGGACGCACGCTCTTGCGCGTGGACTCGGGAACGGGGGTGTGTGTTTCCAGCCAATCTCTCGACGGCGATACCGCAGGTCAGGGGCATTGGATGCGGATTCTGGGCGTGGACGAATACATGCTGGACGATTTGTTCCTCGCCGAATCGATGAACCTCACCGACGTCCGGAAGCACATTAGCTGGGACATCGGCCCCCGTTCGTAAGGCAGGCCCGCAGGAACGCCCGCTCACTTATATGCCCCTTCCGGCCGACCCCCGCTCACTTATACGCCCCTTCCGCCCAACCCCCGCTCACTTATACGCCCCTTCCGCCCAACCCCCGCTCACTTATATGCCCCTTCCGCCCAACCCCCGCTCACTATTCCGGAGACCCGGGTCGACAGATGACAGGCTTTCCCGGCGTGTCCGCTAGGCTTCCCCGATAAAGCGCTCAAGGACAAGGCCTCGGCAAGGAGATGCGCACGGCCGCCCTCAGCTACGCCTTCGACTACCTGAACGCAGAAGTAGCGACCTCCGAAGCTGCCATTTGGAACAAGCAATCCTTGGGCGTTTCCGCCAGCCTTGGCTATGAACCCAACGGCATCTACCACAACCAATGGGGCACCGACGTCGTGGAAGTCCAACGCGTTCGCCTCCCCAGGGGCTCCTTCATCCGGCCCGATTGGAGGCTAAAGGTGGAAGGCCATGAGGCCACAGCCTGGTTTCTAGGTATCTGAGCGAGCGTCGGGGAAAAACCCCACATATGTGAGCGAGCGTCCGGGAAAAACCCCACATACGTGAGCGAGCGTCAACCGGCTCCAGGAATGCCCAAGGAACGACGCGCGGAGGGCCGTGGCCAGGCGAACCCGGCCACGACCCTCCGCACAACGGATGCCGAGCCTTAGATTTCCGCCCCTTCAAGCAGTTCCGTCACGAGGGCCGCGATCGGCGAGCGTTCGGAGCGGGTCAGGGTGATGTGGCCGAACAGCGGGTGCCCCTTGAGGGTCTCGACGACGGCGGCAACGCCGTCGTGCCGGCCGACGCGGAGGTTGTCGCGCTGGGCGACGTCGTGGGTCAGGACGATCTTGGAGTTCTGGCCGATGCGGCTCATGACCGTGAGGAGCACGTTCTTTTCGAGCGACTGGGCCTCGTCTACGATCACGAACGCATCGTGGAGCGAACGTCCACGGATGTGGGTCAGCGGCATGACTTCGAGCATGCCCCGGTCCATGACTTCTTCGACGACTTCCTGGCTGACGAGTGCACCGAGAGTGTCGAAGACCGCCTGCGCCCAGGGGTTCATCTTCTCTGCCTCCGAACCGGGAAGGTACCCGAGTTCCTGTCCACCCACGGCGTAGAGGGGCCGGAAGACAATCACCTTGCGGTGTTCCCGGCGCTCCAGGACTGCCTCGAGTCCCGCACACAAGGCCAGGGCGGACTTACCAGTGCCCGCCCGGCCGCCGATCGAGACGATTCCGACGCTGGGATCCATGAGCAGGTCGATCGCAAGCCGTTGCTCAGCTGAGCGGCCGTGCAGTCCGAAGACATCGCGGTCGCCCTTGACCAGCCGCACTTGCTTGTCCGCGCCCACGCGGCCCAGGGCGGAGCCCCGGTTGGAGAGCAGCACCAGGCCCGTGTTGACGGGAAGCTCGGCCGCTGCCGGGATGAAAACCGGTTCGTGCCCGTACAGGGTGGTGATTTCGTCCTCGCTGGCTTCGATCTCTGCCATGCCGGTCCAGCCGGAGTCCTTGACGAGTTCATTGCGGTATTCGTCCGCGAACAGCCCCATCGCGGAGGCTTTGACGCGCATGGGGAGGTCTTTGGAGACGACCGTCACGTTGTGGCCTTCGTTGGCGAGGTTCTTGGCGACTGCCAGGATGCGGCTGTCGTTGTCCGCGCCGCGGAATCCTGCCGGCAGCACTTCGGTGGACACATGGTTCATCTCGACACGCAGCGTACCGCCGTCGGATCCGATAGGGATGGGTTGATTCAATCCACCGTGCTCGATGCGCAAGTCATCCAGGAGCCTCAGCGCCTTGCGGGCGAAGTAGCCCAACTCGGGATCATGGCGTTTGCCTTCCAATTCAGTGATGACCACGATCGGGACAATGACTTCGTGCTCCGCGAAGCGCAACAGGGCGTGCGGATCGGAAAGCAATACGGAAGTGTCAATCACATAGCTTCGGCCTGTCGGGGTTCCGGACTTTGCAGTCCGCCCATCGTTGGCCCGCTTGGTGCGAGAGGTAGCTGAACTTTCCCCGTCGGAAACGACTACGGGCAGTTGCTCAGAAATAGCCACATCGACTCCAGCCCCGGGCGAACCCGGCTTATTCGTGAGGCGGCTCGGCCGGAAGGCCGGGCGCGGCCCCCCACGTAACTGGTGCGATGATTCGCTCCATCTACTGGCCTCCCCGATCAGCAGGCGGTTTGCCTACTGATGGGATTAACGTATTCCCATGCGATTACATTTCCGGTTAGCTCAAACGGCGATTCGTGTAGACAAAATGTGAACTTCCCGTAAACGGGTGCGCACCGGGAAGTTGACCGTCTCAGGAACCGAAGCGACGCTGGCGGCCTGCGTAATCCCGCAGGGCACGCAGGAAATCAACCTTGCGGAACGCGGGCCAGAGGGCCTCGCAAAAGTAGAACTCGCTGTAGGCGCTTTGCCACATGAGGAAACCTGACAAGCGCTGCTCACCTGATGTGCGGATCACCAGATCGGGATCCGGCTGGCCGCGCGTGTAGAGGAAACGAGAGATGTCGTCCACTGAGAGTTCATCGGCCAGCTCGGTGATGTCGCGGCCGTGCGCGACGGCGTCGTGCAGCAGTTCCCGCACGGCGTCAACGATTTCGCGACGTCCGCCGTAGCCGACGGCCACATTCACGTGGAGCCGTTCGCGGATCGGGGTGCGGGCCGTAAGCTTGTTGAGCCGCTCAGCGAGATAGTCCGGAAGGAGCTCGGGCGCACCCATGGCGTGGACCGAGATATTGGCGTCGTCATCCAAGCGATCGAGGGTGTTGGCGATGATTCCCATGAGCAGTTCGAGCTCTTCGCCGGAGCGGTTCATGTTGTCCGTCGAGAGCATGTACAGCGTAACGACTTTGACTCCAAGCTCCTGGCACCAGCCGAGGAATTCGTGGATCTTGTCCGCGCCTGCTTGATGGCCTTCGCTGGTTGGAGCATTGAATTGCCGTGCCCAGCGCCGGTTGCCATCCACCATGACGCCGATGTGCCGGGGAATCTTCTCCTGCTCGAGGGAACGGAGCAGTTTGCGCTCGTAGAAGCCGTAGAGGAAACCGGGCCACTCCATCCGGACACTCACCTGACTTCCTTTGATCAGCATGTGAAATAGCAAAGCAAACAACGACGGCGGCAGGCCCGGTTGGCAGCCGACCTTCAGCCAAATACCTATCGTCGCCTCCGGACTGCTGCCGTAGGCGCACCACCAAGGCTACCTTCCCGAACTGGCCAGTCGGCACACGTGAGCAGCAGAAAACGATCGCAACACTCGTTACCCTGCAGTAACTTATTCCGGGCCGGGTTACGCTTTAACGATGTCGGAGCTGCTCACAATCAAGCCGAGGTGGCGCGGCTGGATACATGCTGTGGCCGCACCGTTCGCCGTCGCGGCAGGGATCGTCCTGGTGACATTGGCGCCTACGACAGATCGCAAAATCGCCTCCGCCATCTACGCTTTGACGGGTGTACTGCTCTTCGGCGTGTCCGCGGTCTACCACCGCGGCAATTGGGAGCCGAAGACCCGGATGCTCCTCAAGCGCCTGGACCACACCAACATCATGTTGGTGATCGCGGGCAGCTACACACCCCTCGCCTGGTCGCTGCTCGAGCGCCCCAAGGCCGTGCTACTGCTGTGGGTGATCTGGTCCGGAGCACTACTGGGAGTGCTGTTCCGGGTTCTCTGGACCGGCGCTCCACGTTGGCTCTACGTGCCCATCTACGTCGCGCTGGGCTGCGGGGCGTTGTTCTACTTGCCGGAGTTCTTCGCGGGGAACGTTCCGGCCGCGATCCTGATCTGTGTGGGCGGGGCCCTCTACGTTGCTGGCGCCGTTTTCTACGGGATCAAGAGGCCCAACTTCAGTCCGTTGAACTTCGGCTTCCATGAGCTCTTCCACGCCTTCACGGTACTGGCCTTCGCTGCTCATTTCGCCGCAATCATGATTGCCGTGCTCAGTTAATTCGCGATCCTGGGCTAGCCTGCGGCCTCCGTCATCGCGTCAAGGCGCTGCACGAGTTCCTCAACGGAGCCAAGCGGCAGGTCACACACCATCCCCCGGCACAAATACACCTGTGGCGAGCCGTCCGCGGCAGCCGTGCGGGACTCAAGCAGTGGCACCTCCGGTTCCTTGGCGCGGGACCCGGGCGGCGCGCCGTCGTCGTCGGCTTTTTCGCCAGCCATACCGAGCTGGACCGCCACCACCAGCCCGGGACTCGGCGAAGCCAACAGGGCACGATGGAGTTCCCGCTGCTTCCGGCCTGGAGGGCCGGATACGGCGGCCTCTATGGGACCAGCCACGGCCGCCTGGGCGGTCGCAAGCAGCCATCCCGCTACCCTGGGTGCCCGCCCGGCTAGCGGCGGCAGGAGCGACAGGATGCTGCTTGCCATGGCTCGGTGCTCGTGCGAACCGGAATACGCCGCATAGCTCAGGAGCACTCCGGCAAAGGCCGCCGCCCCGCTCGGCGCCGCATTGTCGAAGGGGTCCAGGCCCGCGTGCTGGCCCTGCGCGTTGAATACCTGGGCCGACTCCCCCACGGAGTCCGACAACCTGCCGTCCACCACGAAGCGCGCGCAGGCTCCGCTGATCAGCTCCTCCGCGAACACGTACCAGCGCCGCTGGCCAGTCACGGCGTAGAGAGCCAGGAAGCCTTCGGCACAAAACGCGTAGTCTTCCAGCAGGCCGCTGATCCCCCTCGCAACGCCGTCGTGCGAGACCCTGATCAGCACCCCGGCCCCGGGCGGTGAGGTGCCGGCGTTTGAGGCACTGGATGTATTGGGGCCGGCCGCCGGACGCCAATGCACGCGCATCACGTACTCGGCCACGCTTTCCGCCGCGGCCACCAGCTCCGGCCTGTCCAAAACTGCGCCGGCTTCGGCAAGCGCTGCGATGGCCAGGCCGTTCCAGCCCGCCACGACCTTGTCGTCCCGGGCCGGCTGGGGGCGGGCCGAACGCGCGGCGCGCAAGGCGGGCCTGACGCGGTTCCACAACCGCGATTCCGCACCGGAGAGCCGGCGCCCGGGATGGAGCGGAGATCCAAACTCCGAGACCGTCCCGGACGGACCCACGTTCATCAGCCGGGCCACAGCCGCGCCATCCCCCGGGCCAAGCACGGCTTCGAGGCTCGCAGGAGTCCACAGGTAGGACGCTCCCTCGTGATGCACTCCGTCAACGACGGTATCGGCGTCAAGCGAGGAAGCGAGTCCGTCCGGCACTGCGGGATCGCCCACGCCGAGTGAATCCAGCATCCAGTCCGCCACCCGCGACGCCACACTCGCGGCCTCGCCGGCCGGCAGGACCCAATCACCCTGGAGCCGGACCCAGTGGACATAGACCCGGAGGAGCTGGGCATTGTCGTAGAGCATCTTCTCGAAATGCGGCACCGACCAATCCGCGGTCACGGAGTACCGGGCGAAGCCGCCGTCGAGCTGGTCGCACAATGCGGAACGGGCCATGGCGGCTAGAGTGCGGCCCGCCATGTCGCGCGCGGCATCCGAGGTATCCGACGGCACGGCAGCGTGCCGTATCAGGAACTCAAGAACGGCCGACGGCGGGAACTTGGGAGCGCCGCCGAAGCCACCGCCGTCGGGGTCTTCCGAGCGGGCGAGGAGACGCACAGCTTCGGATAGCAGGCTTCTGTCCAGGCTTTCTGACGGCCGGTCGAGGAACACCGCCGCGGCGAGCTGGGCGTCGGCCATGCCGGCGGCGAGCCGTCGCGCGTTCTGCTCGACGGCGTCGCGGCGTTCCAGCCACGCCTCGTGGACCGCTTCAAGCACCTGGCGGAAGGACGGCCTTCCCGGCTGTGGGGTCGGCGGGAAATAAGTGCCTGCATGGAAGGCCAAGCCGTCGGGAGTCAGGAAGACGGACATCGGCCAGCCGCCCTCGCCGCTGATGGCCTGGGTGGCTGCCATGTAGATCGAGTCCACGTCGGGGCGTTCTTCGCGGTCCACCTTGATGGCCACGAAGTGGGCGTTCAGGTAGTCGGCGGTGACCTGGTCTTCGAAGGACTCGTGGGCCATGACGTGGCACCAGTGGCACGCGGCATAGCCGATAGAGAGAAAAACGGGAACATCGCGGGCCGCCGCGAACGCAAAGGCCTCATCGCCGAACGGCCGCCAGTGCACCGGATTGTCCGCATGCTGGCGGAGATAGGCGGACGGCTCCGAGCCGAGGGCGTTGTACGCCCCCGGCCATTCCCGGGTGGTGCCCGGGTCAGCGGGCTCCGGAGCCGGCATCGCCGTCGGACTCTTCAACGCCCGGCTTGCCCGAGACGACACCGCCAGTCCCGGCACCATCAGCCTCAGCCTCAGCGCCGTCGGTCTCGCCGACGAGGGCTTCCTCAACCTGGGCGCGGTAGCGTACCCGCCGGATCCGGCGCACCATGTCAACGATCAGGAAGGTCGTGAGCACCACGATGAAGGCAGTCAGGACGAAACCCCAGGTGCCCGGGGTCACCTGGTCTTCCGACAAGCCGGGGCGCAGCGACGGGGTCGGGGTAGGCGACGGGGTCGTGGCCAGGGCGATGAGAAAGTGGTGCACGGTTCAAACCTTCTATGGGAGTTTCCAGCCGGTGGCGACTTCTACGCTTGATAGAAATCGCCGGCGATCCTATCTTAGCCCTGCGAACAGGTCCTTTTCCGGCAGTTCTGCCGGGATACGGGAGTCGACCAGCGTGTAGTCCTCCCACGGCCAGGCCCTGCGCTGCATCTCCGGGGATACCGCGAAGAAGAATCCAAGGGGATCAATCTGCGTCCGGTGCGCCCTGAGCGCGTCGTCACGGGCCTCGAAGTAGTCACCGCAATCCACTTGCGTCGTGGTCTGGTGCATCGGTCTCGGCGGAGTATGGCCTTCCGCATCGGCTTCAAGCCAGGAAGCCAGGCGTTCGGCATAAGGCGATTGCAGGCCCGCCTCTTCGAGCGCGAAATGCAAGGCGCGGAAACGGTCGGGGCTGAAGGCCCGGTCGTAGTACAGCTTGCTCGGCGCCCAGCTTTCGCCTGTCCCGGGGTAGCGCTCCGGGTCACCGGCAGCGTGGAAAGCTTCGACGGCGACCTTGTGGGCCATGATGTGGTCCGGATGCGGGTAGCCGCCGTTTTCGTCGTAGCTCACCATGACGTGCGGCTTGAAGTCGCGGACCAAGCGGACCAGCGGTGCCGCCGCCCGCTCAAGGGGCTGAAGCGCAAAGCAACCGGCGGGCAACGGTGGCAACGGATCGCCGTCGGGCAGTCCGGAATCCACAAAACCCAACCACCGCTGCTTGATTCCCAGGACCGCGGCAGCTTGCTTCATTTCCAAACGGCGCGCGCCTGCCATGTCCCGCTTGGGGTGCGGAGCGGACTCCATGGCCGGGTTCTGGATGTCCCCGCGGGAACCGTCAGTGCACGTAGCCACCATGACCTCCACGCCGGAAGCCGCATACATCGCCATGGTTGCCGCGCCCTTGCTTGACTCGTCGTCCGGATGTGCGTGGACGGTGAGCAGCCGGAGCTGGGTGTCGGGGCTGGTGGATGTGCTCATCCGGTACGGTTCCTCTTTCCAGGTAATGCGGTTCTGGGCTTGCTGATGGCTTTCAACTGATCAGGCATTTCTAACGCGTGCGACTCCGCTGTGTGCGGGCAGGCGCCGAAAGCCCACTAAACTAGGTGGGTGACTTCGGAAGACCCATCGGGCACGGCGCTGCCGGCAACTACCAGCCTAGCCAATCGCTACGGCAGCCAAAAGCGCGCCTTCGGAGGGAAAACCAAACGGAACATCGTCATTGCCGTCCTCCTCGTGGCCATCGGGCTCTTGTTCTGGGTCACCGCGTCTTCCTCGCAGTCGTCCGTGTCGTTCAAGGACATCGGCTACAGCGCCACCGACGCCACCCAGCTGTCGGTCGATTTCCAGGTCACCAAGAATCCCGATGCCACGGCAAAATGCGCGGTCAAGGCCCTGGACTCCAAGTTCGCGGTGGTCGGCTGGAAAGTCGTCGAGATCGGCCCGAACGCACCCAAAGCAGGGGCCGACGGCGGCCAGACAACCGCCCAGAGGACCATCCTTCGCACCGAGTCCGAGGCCGTGTCGGCTGTCGTGGACAACTGCTGGATTGTAGACGGCAGCAAATAGCAAAGGTGTGACCCGCGACTCAGTGAGCTTGGGTTTGTCCACAGGATTGACTACACTGGATCAATACCTTAACCCCGCTGAGTTGGTTGCTGAGTTCCACGAGTGGCCTGCACCGGCGGGGTCTTTGCTTGTCAGATCCATAAGGAGAAGTCCGTGTCGACCACCAACAGCGCGCCTGCAGCTTGGCTTACCCAGGACGCATTTGACCGTCTGAAGGCAGAGCTGGACCACCTTTCCGGCCCTGGCCGTGCGGAGATCGTACAGAAGATCGAAGCCGCCCGTCAGGAGGGCGACCTCAAGGAAAACGGTGGATACCACGCCGCCAAGGAAGAGCAGGGCAAGATCGAGGCCCGCATCCGCCAGCTGACCGTGCTCCTGCGCGACGCCCAGGTGGGCGAAGCTCCGGCCGATGACGGAATCGTCGAGCAGGGCATGGTGGTCGTCGCCCGCATCGCCGGTGACGAAGAGACCTTCCTGCTCGGTTCCCGTGAAATCGCCGGCGATTCCGATCTCAACGTCTTCAGTGAGAAGTCCCCGCTCGGAGTGGCGATCATGGGCCACAAGGAAGGCGACAAAATCAGCTACGTCGCCCCCAACGGCAAGGAAATTCCGGTGGAGATTGTTTCCGCCAAGCCGTTCGCCGGCTGATACTTCCGCGAAACCACGACGCCGGCCCACCCCTTCGCGGGGCGGGCCGGCGTTTTGCTT